>NZ_WKZK01000021.1:0-65988 GCF_009680135.1 Eubacterium sp. BIOML-A2 | reverse complement strand
AGTTGTTGCTGAACCCAGCGCGGGAAATCATCAGATTTCCCGTGATGTGTTCAGCGTACCCGCCTATCCGGCATCGGGTGTTCTAGAATCACTTAGCAGCATGGGTGCATATCGCAACGGCATATACAGCCCCAGCACCTCCCCGGCCTCCCTGTCATAAAGCGTCCCCATCCGTCGACTAGGCTAAAGCTAGCCGACTAAATCCCGATTCTCGTTGTTTATAGGCCTGCATTATGGTAAACTGGTAGAAAAAGTTGTAAATAGGCTAGACTTCCGGGCTGTTATATGCGCCTGAAGACTGCTGAAAAGAACAATATATGAAAAAGGAGAATACCCATGAATCCGGTAAAAGTCAGAAATGTTGAGATAGGCAGCGGAATTCCGAAAATCTGTGTGCCAATAGTAGAAGTAACCAGGGAGAAGATTTTAAGCTCTGCCGCCGACATCATACGGATCGGCGCCGATGTCGTGGAATGGCGGGCAGACTGGTACGAGGATATTTTTGACTTTACAAAAGCAGAAGAGACGTTGAAAGAGCTTAGGAAAGTTCTCGGAGAGACCCCGCTTCTTTTCACTTTCCGCACCGTCAAAGAGGGTGGAGAAAAGCAGGCGGCAGCAGATATATACGTAGATCTGAATATAAAAACCATAGAGACCGGATATGCAGATCTGGTAGATGTAGAAATCTTTACAGGGGATGAGGCAATGAAACGGGTGGTAAAAACGGCCCATGGGCGCGGCGTGAAAGTGATTGCTTCCAATCATGATTTCCAGAAGACCCCGGAGAAAGAGGAAATTGTATCCAGACTATGCAGGATGCAGGAACTGGGAGCGGATATCCCCAAGATCGCTGTTATGCCCCGGAATAAAAAAGACGTGCTGACACTTCTGGCGGCTACGGAAGAGATGGTGTCTGTACATGCAGACCGGCCGATTATTACAATGTCTATGGCCGGCGCCGGTGTGATCAGCCGCCTGTGCGGGGAAGTATTCGGTTCAGCCCTGACTTTTGGATCTGCGGGGAAGGCTTCGGCACCGGGGCAGATGAAGGCAGAGGATCTGCGCACAGTGCTCGAACTGCTTCACAATAACCTGTAAGTCCGGGGGGATGCCGGGCAGGGCATATCCGGCGCATCTATACTTCCAGAATCTTTCTGACCTCGGCAACATTTCCGGTAAACACAATTCCGTCCATACCAAAAGCATTGCCGCTTCTGACATTCTCTTCTTTATCATCCAGGAAGAAGCATTCCTCAGGATTCAGATGATAGGTCTCGAACAGATACCGGTATATATCCGGTTCCGGCTTCATCATCTGAACCGGGGCGGAGAATACGATTCCGTCGAATTCCTTCGTAATCTCATAGTAATCGGCGTGTGCGGCGAAATGTGTGGATGCGTTTGACAATATGTATAGAGAAAATCCTTTCTTTTTCAGATCATGAATTAATTCCCAGGTTTCTTCCAGCGGGGTCAGATGAAGGCACCATTCGCGGGCAAACTGCCGGATATTTGGACGCAGGCGTTCAGGGGCCAGAGATGCCGCGTGTTCCATATACTCTTCATAGTCGATGGTGCCACGATCCAGGTCGTCCCAGGCATGGAAAATGGCCTGTTTCATCATCGCGGAATCTTCCGGGGACGGACAGAAAGGTCCGATAATCTGCTTTTCTCCAAACGTTACAATTACATTTCCAAAATCAAAGATAATATGTTTGTATTTCATCATTAAAATCCCTTTCGCATTCTGGGTAACAGTGCGGGCGGGCCTGAACTGCTACCATTTTTGTCCTTCGTTTCCATTGCTCCATACTAATTATGTTTTAAAAACTGTTTTCTGTATTCGCTTGGGGTCATATTCTCATGCTTTTTAAAC
Source organism: Eubacterium sp. BIOML-A2 (assembly GCF_009680135.1). Taxonomy (NCBI): domain Bacteria; kingdom Bacillati; phylum Bacillota; class Clostridia; order Eubacteriales; family Eubacteriaceae; genus Eubacterium; species Eubacterium sp. BIOML-A2. Next base: position 64,112 of record NZ_WKZK01000021.1, on the reverse strand, counting down.
ATCTGTGTAAAATGGGAAAAATTGCTGTACCCCAGTTCTGCGGCAACCATACTGACAGGAATATTGGGATTCCTCAGCAGGTCTTTTGCGGCATCCACTTTTATCCGCAGAATATAATTCTTTACATTTTCGCCGATTTCTTTCTTAAACAATTTTGAAAAATATTCCGGACTGAAACAAACATAGTCGGCCACATCCTTCACCGATATATCTTTAGAAAGATTTTCCAGGATGTAATCAATGGCGCGCTGGACGGTATCTTTAGAGTCATCCTCACAGGATGCGTTTGATATGGCGGTGATAAGGAAACTGATTCCCGTCTTCAGCGACCGGATATCTTTAAAACAGCTCATATAATCGTTGTAGCTGTATTCCTCGGAAAACAGGCTCATGATATCAATTTTCCGTTTATAGGAATAGATAAAGAAGAGCTTGGTTAATTCCTGGTGGAATTCCGAAAGCGTCTCCAGGTTGAATCTGTTCAGGGAGGTATTGTAATCTAAAAAGGACTCAATATTGTCTTCCAGAAATATAAACTGATTATTCTCCAAAAGGCGTTCCCACCGTACTACATTTTCCGAAAGGCTCGTACTTTCAGGGGCGGGCATAGCTTCGTCAGAAAAATACAGGCCCGGTTTTCGGGAGACATTATTGACTGCCCGCTGATGCCCGGGCAATATGATATCTCTAATCGCAGCCACCTGGCTGCGGGGTGTAACGTAACAGGCCAATTCGGAGCGGATCTTGCCGCAGATATCCTCATAATAGGAGCTGTACATATCGGGTGCAAGAGTGGTGAGAGAATCTCCGTTACAGTACATAAGTAGAACAAACTGCTTATACCGGTTCAGACAGATTAGGGGGTAAATGTCAGGCCTGGCAAAGTTTTTAAGTGCATGCTCCATCAGAATGACCGAGATTGAGGAGTCGGAAAGCGACTGTTCCACAGAATCGGTGTAGGAATAAATATCAATAATAATGGCCTGCACATTCGATTCATCTTTTATCATATACCCCATCTTGTTCAAGGAAACCAGCGACTGCTCCTTGTTTGACGGATTGGAAGAAAATAAATTCAGGACGATATTGCTGAGCACCTCGAAATTATAGTAATCAGAGAGCTGCTGCCGGGTGAGAATTTTGGAGACGGCTCTCATAAGAACATCTTCAATCTCGTGGTAGGGGGCCGGCTGCACAATATAGTCAAAACATCCGAGTTTCATGCTTTCTTTTACGTAATCGAAAGATGCATGGGAAGTCAGGAGGATTCTGACAATAACCGGATAATTCTCGGCGATCCATCGATTTAATGAAAGGCCGTTTTCCCCCGGCATCTCAATATCCGACAAGAGGATTTGTATATCATTGGATTTGATGATATCTTTTGCGTCTGAAACATTGGTTGCTGTATAAACGTTTTCGATCTTAAGGGATACAAAATCCACCCCCTTAAGGATTCCATCCAGTACGGAGATCTGGTCGTCCACAATTAAAAGATTCATGATTTCCCCCTTTGTATGAGTGAGGACACTCAGAAACTTTGAGTGTCCGGGCCAGAGCATGCCTGGCAATTACAGATGTCCGCCGCCGACTGATACCTAAAGCTGCGGCGCCTCTATGAGCGGCAGATAAAGTAATCCGCAAGCGCCCCCGGCAGGTTTATTATAGAAAGCAAACTGATAATCTGTTTTATAAATGAGAGCAATTCTGCGCTTCAAATTCGAAATTCCCACGTGCTTTCTGGCAAACAAATCATTTTCCGAGCTGTTGAGCCGGTCAAGTGTCTCCTGGTCATATCCGGTTCCGTTGTCGCTCAGCATAATCTGCATAACCGGCTTCCCGTTCAGCTCAGCGCGTTCTATCTTTATGTCGAAGATGAGCAGGCTGCCGGATTCCCTGTTGTATTTGGCGGTGTTCTCCAGAAACGTCTGAATGATCAGCGACGGCACCCGGTAAGGAAGCAATGTTTCGTCAACCTGTGTATTCAGGATAAACGGACTGACCCGGTCCAGCAAAATGATATTATAATAGTCGTTTACCTCCGCCAGTTCAGACTGTAAAGTGACAAGTTTTAAGTTGTCATGGAAAATGTAGCGGAGATGATTTGAGAAAGCGATGATCATCCGCTGCATTTTTTCGTATTCTTTGCTTTCCAGCATATTGTATAAGCTTTTCAGACAGTTGATAAAAAAATGCGAGCGGGTCTGCATTTGGTAATACTGCAGGCGCGCATGGTCTTTTTCAAAGGCTTCCGCCTGTTTCTCATTGGTTAAAGTTATCTTTTGTTCGATCAGGTTCGACAGCGCGTTATTAATATTCTGGTATTCGATGATATTGCTGTGGCTGTCGGATAAAAATGAGGCCGGATCGTTCTGTTCTAAATGTTTTGTTGCTGCATTGATCTGATCCAATGGGTACAGCAGTATTTTATGAAAGGAATAAAATGTATAAACGATAATAATACAGGTCACGAACGCTGCCAGGACGAATACGAGAATGGATACCTTGGCAAAATCCCCCATATAGTCGGAATAGACCAGACAAAACATGCTGATGTCGGTTTCCTCTATGGGTGTAGTCATTATGTAATAATTAGAAAAAAACGGGTTTTTAGGATACGCCAGATTTGTCAAATCCATTCCTGCCTCAGTGACACTTATCTGGTTTGTAAGAATTTCGGTATTATTAAAAAAACCGAATTGAACCGGATTGTCCTCTGATTCATTATACGTCAGAAGGTCAAAATTTTCCAGATCAATCGTGGTACATACATATACATCTCTGACTTTTAGGGCCTTCATCAAAACAGAGTTGTGCGCATCCTGGAAAACGATCCATTTATTATAACTTGTCTGGTTTTCATCTAACCAATATTCTCTTAAATGATCCTTCAGCTGATAAATATATTGTTTCTCATCAGCGGAAAAGGATTCCCCTGCCGCATAGGTGGATACCCGTCTGTCCTGATCGAAAATGAAGATACATTCATAGGGAGCGACCTGCCGTTTCAGCATCTCGGTGACATTATAGTGGAGGATAACCTTATCGGTATCCTTTAAATTTTTTATGGTTAATAATTGAAATGAACTGTCCGAGTAACATAACTTCTGTTCAAAGGAGGTGCATTTTTTCATTTCAGTTTCCAGGGAACTGGAATAGTAGTCGATCCTGGCAGCTGCATTGGAGGACATTTGGTCTGAGTAAGATTTCATAAAAACGACGCAGTAAAAGATCAGCACTGCGGAAGTGCACAGAAACAATAACAGAAAGTATCTATATAAAAATTTCTTAATAGAATAAGGCCTCTTTTGTTTTAAAAATTTCATGGAATCCCCCCAGGTTAAACGTTTATAAAAATAGAACTGATTTCATAGTAACAAAACCGAAAGTGCAAGTCAAGAAATCGATAAAACAAGCCGGAAAATCGAAAATGTAAACGTTTGACATTTTTAATCTGCAATGAGAAGATATAAGAAGAAAACAAGAGGAGGAGAAGAACTGATGGCTTATTTAGAACTCAATGCTTTATCAACGATTTTGTGCGGATCATTCAGCGCGAAGATCTATCTGCCGGAAATGAACATGTTAGACCTGGATGATGAAAAACACGAAAAAAAGTACCCGGTATTATGGCTTCTTCACAGCGAGGGAGGGACGTCGCTGGACTGGAACAGGACGATGGCCGAGAATTGCGCGGCAGAATACGGTATCTTTATCATTGCGCCAGACGCACAGCATTCCATTTGTACGAACATGGATTACGGCCCCAAATACGAAGAATTTCTTGCATCAGAGCTGCCGGGGATCTGCAGAAATAATCTGCCTATTTCAGAAGATCCGGCGTTAAACTGGATCGGAGGAACCGGGACAGGCGCTTACGGGGCGGTAAAAGCTGCGCTTAAGCACCCGGATATATTTACAAAATGTATTGCTATGGACGGGATCTTTGATATGGATCACATCTGCAGGCTGGCAATGAACGGGGAACCGACAGGCATCTTCCACAATGAGGAATCACTCAGGGCTGTGTTCGGCGATATTACAAAAATACCGGGAAGCGTGCATGATGTGTATGCGCTTGCGAAGAAGTGCCGGGCAGGGGAGTTTTACATAACAGGAACCAAAACTTCTAACTATGCGGCAGAGAGAAATCGCCTGGCGGAATCCTTAAAGGAACAGGCGGTTCTGGTGGAAACAGAAGGGGAAATCATGGATTTCAGTGAACCAATGGTATTGAAAAAGGCCATAGCATGGTTATGCGGCAGATAAAATGAAAAAATGGATCGTGTCCTGAACGGCTCGGACATAGGAGGCATAAACATATTGGAGTAGGAGGAAAAGAAAATGGCGAATTTCAGATTGCATTATTTTTCGGAGGCACTGCTTATGACGGTAGGAGTGAACGTAATTATCCCGGAAAATACATGGGGGCATTCCCTGGCGGACAGGCCGAAGGGATACCGTTATCCGGTGCTGTGGCTTCAGTCAGGCGGCGGCTTTGACTATACGGACTGGCAGAGATACACGGCCCTGGAATTATATGCGGCGGAGGCAGGAGTCGCAGTGGTATGCAGCGGCACATACTGTTCAGGTTATATGGATACAAAACATGGAGATTTCAAGTATTTTACACAGCTTTCCATTGAAACACCGAGAGTGGTAAGACATTTATTTCCCCTGTCCGAGGATCCGAAGGAAAACTATATAGCGGGATTTTCCATGGGCGGTTATGGTACTCTCAAATGGATGCTACGGGATCCGGAGAAGTTTGCTGCATTCGGACTGTTTTCAGGAATTAAAAATGTACCGGAAATACTTCCGGAAAAGGAGGACAGGGAAGACGATTTTTATATGTTTGCCTCGGCCTTCGGAGATGCTGCCAACACACTGGGGACAGAAGACGATGTAGTCTATATGCTTAAGAAACAGCTGGATGCAGGGAAAAAACTCCCCAGGGGATACATGGCTACGGGGGTAGAGGATACGCACTATGAAGACAACGTTGCATTTATGGATAAATATGAGGCAATGGGGCTTAGATTCGAGAGGACGATTGACCATGGGGCGCATAATTGGGAGTACTGCAACCGCCATGTCAAAAAGTTCCTGGACTGGCTGGACATCAGGGATACTTTTCAGCGGGATGCGGAATAGGATAAGGAGAGTAACAGTTTGGAACTGTCTGAACTGTTCACAAGGAGGAGAATATGGGAGAGATGTATTTAAGACCGGGAACGCCGGATGATGACAACAGAGAGTACCTTCCGGAAAAACTGAAGGGGACGGATATTGTGGTGAACGAGAACGGAAACAACTCGCAGCCGTATCCCAAAAAACTTAGGGAATTTCATGGCGTGATAGCGGACGGGATCGAAGACGAGTGGTATGTCTATGTGCCGGACAGCTACAACCCACTGCAAAAGACACCTTTGGTCATGTCCATGCACGGAGGCATGATGACCGGGTGGGGGCAGGCCGTCTACACATCTTGGACAATGGCTGCCGACAGGGATGGATTTATCGTCGTTTTCCCGAATGCAAGTTATAACAGGTTCTGGCAGGTCCAGTGGGGAACATGGGAAATTGACCCCGAAAAACCCACCCCCGGATCAATGGAAGGGGAACCCCAAGGGGTGCTGTCCTGTCCCGAAGATGTAGCAGAGAACCATGATATCAAGCTTGCGAAGGGGATCATAGAGCTGATGAAGAAGACCTATCACATCGATGAGGGCAGAATATTTATGCAGGGAATGTCCATGGGAAATATGATGACGGGACTGTTTGCAAGAAATTTCGGGAATCTTCTGGCTGGCGCCGCCGGCTCCGGAGCAGCCGCATTTTTGTCTCTTCTTTATAATAAGGACGGGAAGATAATCAACCAGGGCGGTCCGCTTGCCGTTTGGCAGTCTAGGCCGGAACTCAATGCAATTCCCCCCGGAAGGGAGATTGAGAAGAAAGTACATAAATATAACCGGCTGTACTGGATGCGGATCAATGAAAGCAGCCTGATTCCGGAGATTACAATCCAGGGAGAAAATAACCTGGCATTTTATAAAGGAAAGCACGCAGATGTGGTATATTATGACATTAAAAACCGGGATCATGGGCAGACATTTGATGATGCGGCGCTGATCTGGGATTACTTCTTTTCCGGAATCAGAAGAGAAAAAGACGGCACCATCGTATGTACGCAGCCCGTCAGGGAGAGGCGCGGCGATGTCTTTGCTTTCTCTGTTACTCCCGGCAGTTCGAAGGTGTGGTTTCAAAACCGCATTCAAAACATGCACGGCCCGGCGCTGAAATGGCAGAAAATGAAATATCACGGACTGGAAGGCGGACAGAAAATCAGAGGGGAGTATGTCATGGTTCCCCTTTCATTTCTGGCAGAAGCTTTCGGCGCTGAACTTGGATATGCAGAAGATAATCTGACGGCAGGAATGACTATGTCAGACGGAAAGAAACTGCAGTTTGCAAGGGGAAGCATCGGATGTGTCATGGACAATTCCCTGGTGCAGATGTACTGCGAGGCACTGCACAGAAGCGGGGAGCTTTACGTCTCTGTGGAGTGGTTTTCAGAATATATCTGCAATATGCATGTGTCAGCCTGCGAAGAGGTGGTATATGTGACGGATCATTCCAATAAGCTGTCGGCAAACATGGCGGATCTGATAAAAGATTTACTGATGGATACGATTGTACCTGATTATTATGACGATATGCTGTAACAGAGTAACAGTTCAGACAGGTCAGCGCAGACCGTACGAAAACATGGTAACTGCAGGCATCCAGCTCTTCGCCGCTGGCGAATTTAGATGAGCTGGATGCGTAACAGATAATCCACAGGAGGGAGAAAAATGGAGAATAAAATAAAAATACTGCCCGGTACGCCGGATGATGACAACAGGGAATATCTGCCGGAGGCGATCAAAGGCTCGGACATCGTTGTGAATGAAAACGGAAACAATTCACAGCCCTATCCAAAGAACCTTCAGGAATTCCATGGGATTATGGGCAATGAAACGGAAGACGAATGGTATGAATATGTCCCACAGTGCTACGATCCGTCCAGGAAGACGCCCCTGGTACTTGCCATGCATGGAGGCCTGATGACAGGCTGGGGGCAGGCGGTCTATACATCGTGGACAATGGTGGCGGACAGAGACAATATTATCGTGGTATTTCCAAATGCCCATACAAGAAGATTATGGACCATGGAGGCTACGGAGGTTGAGCGGAGGGTGGATGAACAAATGCCCGATGATATCAAACAAAATCTGTCGGATAATGAGAACAACCCGGATATAAAAATGGTATTTGCCTTACTGGAATATCTCAAGGAGAAATACAATATTGATGAAGAGCGGATTTTTATGCAGGGCATGTCCAATGGAAATATGTTTACCTCCCAGTTTGCCAGATATTATGGAAACCTACTGACAGCGGCATCCGGGGCCGGAGGGGGCACACCGAACCCACGCCTTCTGTATGAGGATGGGAAGATAAAAAATGAGGCCGGTCCGGTGGGGATGTGGACCTCCATCCCAGAAACAAATGGGTGCCCGCCTTGGTGCGAATTTGATGACCAGACGATTTATAAATACACAAGAGTGTATTGGAATGAAGTAAATGGCTGCCGCCAGGACCCCGAAATCAGTATTATTGGCGAGGATGCTTTCGCTTTTTATAAAGGGGATAAGGCAGACACGGTATTTTTTGAAATTAAAAACCGAGACCATGGACAGACATTGGATGAGGCCGCGATTGTGTGGGACTACTATTTTTCAGGGCTTAGAAGAAAAGCAGACGGAACGATTGTGGATGAAGGATCCAGAATTCCTCGGACCGGAGATGCATTTGCCATAGCTGTTGCAGAAGGCTGCAGGACAGCATGGGTTAGCAACCAGAGAGTCGAAATGAAAACGTCGGCAGTAAAATGGCAGAAGTTAAAATACCATGGCCTGAACGGAGGCCAGAAGGTCAGGGGAGAGTACCTCTGTGTTCCGGTTTCTTTGATCGCACAGGCGTTTGGCGCGGAATATAAATATGAAGCGGACGGGGCAATTGCCTATCTGTATCTGGAAGATAAAAGAGTGCTGCAGTTTGCAAGAGGCAGCATTGGATGTGTGATTGACAATGAGATCAGATGTATGTACTGCGAGGCCCTGCACCGGGATGGAGAATTGTGTGTTTCACTGGAGTGGTTTGCACGTTTTATCATGAATATGTGTGCATCAAAATGCGGTGATGTCCTTTATGTCACGGATCATCACGCAGAATTAGGCGTGAATATGGCGGATCTTATCCGCAATCTCCTGCGCGGCGTGAAAGAGCAGATTGTGATTGATTAAAGGGAAGGGGAGGGAGCGTGAAATAAAAGCTATACTTTCCCCAAAACCCCATGTGAAAGGAAAAGCAATATGGCAGATATCAGAATTCTGCAGGGAACACCGGATGATGATAACCGGGAATACCTGCCGGAAAAAATAAGAAATACAGATATTGTTGTCAATGAAAACGGCAACAATTCGATCGTGTATCCGAAAAGACTTCAGGAATTCAAAGAGGCAGTCATAGACGGGGTGGAAGATGTCTGGTATGAATATGTTCCGGAAAGCTATGATCCATCCAAAAAGGTTCCGCTTATCATCGGGCTGCATGGCGGCCTTATGACGGGATGGGGCCATGCGGTCTATACCTCATGGACATTGGTGGCGGACAGGGAGGGATTTATCTGTCTTTTCCCCAATGCCCATGAAAAAAGAATGTGGGCAAATTACGGAGTATTCGATGATTTTGATCCTGCAGCAGCACCGGATCTTCCGATCGTGCAGCCGCCCAAGGATATTGAGAAAAATCATGATATGAATATGATTCTTGCGCTGATCGACAGGATGAAGGAAAAGTACAGTATTGATGAGGGCAGAATCTTTATGCAGGGCATGTCCATGGGCAATATCATGACCGGGCAGTTTGCAAGGCAGTACGGCGATATCCTGGCAGGCGCGGCGGGGTCAGGCGGTCCCTGCGAGCTCAGGAACATCTTTGACCGGGACGGGAAGATTATCAACAGGGCGGGACATCTTGCAGTCTGGCAGTCAAGACCTGAAAAGAATGGCCTCCCTCCTGGAAAAGAATACGATGAATATACGGTCAATAGGATGAACAGGATCTACTGGATGAAGCTGAATGACTGCGGACTGATCCCACAGATCCGGATAATCGGAGAAAATAATTTTGCATTTTATAAAGGCAGCAAGGCAGACCTGGTTTACCTGGATATTAAGAACAGGGACCATGGACAGACTCTGGATGAAGCATTTTTGTATTGGGATTATCTTTTCTCCGGTACCAGGAGGAATCCAGACGGAACTATCACCCATGAGGAAAGTAAACTTCCAAGAACAGGCGATGAATTCGGGATCGCCGTGGCAGGAGGATATGACAAAGCCTGGTTTAAAAACCAGGTGATGGAGTTGAAGACCAAAGCGGTCCAATGGGATAAGCTGAAGTACCATGGACTGAACGGAGAACAGATTGTCAGAGGATCCTACCTTTGTGTTCCACTGTCGTTTATCGCGGAGGTATTTGAGGCGGACTATGAGGCGGAGGATCATGCGGCATCGGTTGTCCTGATCCTGAAAGACGGAAGAAGGCTGCAGTTTGCAAGGGGAAGCATTGGGTGCGTTATTGATGATACGGTCAGATGTATGTACTGTGAGGCACTGCACCGGGATAACGAGCTGCTGGTATCCATCGAATGGTTTGCTAAATATTTCTACGGCCTTCAGGTCTCAAGCTGTAATGGGGTTACATACATCACAGACCATTTTGCGGATCTGTCGGCGTTTATGGCGGATATCATGAAGGATCTGTTTAAGGGAGAAATGGTTCCGTGCAATTACGGTGACCTTTTGTAAGCGTTTATGCTTTTGCCTGGTACACTATCTATTTGGCAGAGGTGAAAAGAGACAAGATTTGTGCCGCCGGCCAAAGGCGGCGGAATGGAGATGAATATGAAAAAAATCATTGCATATGTGCATATAGGAGATTATGGTCAGGCTGTTGACAACATAAAGTTTATCACCGATAATGAAATAATTATGAGTCATGTATCGGTTGATATAGAAGGACATTTCTGTGATTTGAGCGGAAAAGCCCTTTCCAAAGGCGTATTATCTGTGGAACAAACCGAGGGCTGTGTTGTGGCTGCGTTTGATCCGTTTTTATACAGGTATGATTTTAGAATCACTGGTAAGATCGGCGGGGAAGACATAGAGGTTACAAAAGATAACATTGATGAAGTAGTCGTAAAGGATTTAGACACATTTACTGCCAGGAAGGAAAACGGCGTTATCTACAGGCTATATGAACCGGAGGCGGCTGCGGCAAGACCCCTGGTGCTGTTTCTCCACGGCGGGGGTGAATGCGGGGAAGACAATGTGCTCCAGATGACGGGGACGCTGGGCGCCCTGAGGCTGGCCGAGAAGTGGCCGGATATGTATATTATGGCTCCCCAGGCGCCAGCGGGTTCCCTGACCATGCAGGAGAACTTTGAAGTCATGAGAAAAAGAGGCAACCCATTCCGTGTGGAGATGGGAATGACCCCGTTTGCGCTCAAGGGAGAGAGAGGCTGGAACCGGGACTATCTGGGAAAGGTCACAGATATCATACGCCGGATGATAGAGGAAGGAAAAGTAGACGCAAAAAGAGTCTATGTCATTGGCATGAGCATGGGCGGAGGCGGAACGATCAATGCCGTTTCCACGGCTCCGGATCTGTTTGCGGCAGCGCTGCCGATTTGTCCGAGCATGAATGGGGAGAGCTATCCCCAGCTGCTGCACTGGCCTAAGGTGCCCGTATGGATCTCAACGGCTTATATGGATCATCAGCATGGCCGGCATGCATACATCTTAAATGCCTGCAACAAGCTTTGGGGCGAGGGCAGGACGGATGTGAAGTATACCATGTATCTTCCGGAAGAACTGGAAAAGTACGGAATTGGCAGCACGGAAGGGATTAATGATAAAGAATTGGATGCAGAAAATCATAACAGCTGGATCCTTACCCTGCACAACGAAAATGGGATTCTGGACTGGATGATTTCACATGTAAAGGAATGAGTTACTATGCGCGGCCCATAGGCCGTGAATCGTAACAGGAATGTGGATAAAAGAAGGAAAAAGGGGATTGACAAGATGCCGACAATCAAAGATGTGGCGAAACATGCAGAGGTCTCTATAGCAACGGTTTCGAGAATAATCAACAATAAAGGGCCAATCAGCGAGAAAACGCGGAAAAAGGTTTATGAGTCCATGAAGGAGCTGAATTACCTGCCAAATGAAATGGCCAGGGCGCTGCAAAAGAAAAAAAGCAATATAATCGGCCTGATTGTGCCGTCAATTCAGTATGAGTTCTTTGGCAGACTGGCCGAAGCGGTAGAAGAGACATGCCATGCAAATGGCTATAAGTTAATGCTCTGCCGCTCCGACGAGAATGAAGACCGGGAAATCGAGATGGTATCCATGCTGGAGGGAAATAAGGTAGACGGGATTATCCTTTGCAGCAGGCTGGGAGACACCCGAATATATGCAGGGAAAACCACGATGCCGATCGTCAGCATAGACAGAGAGATTGAGGGCTTTTCCACAGTGATGTCAGATAACTATCAGGGGGGAACGCTGGCGGCCAGAGTATTAATTGAATCAGGCTGTTCGCATCCGGTCCTCTTTGGAGATCATATTCCAAAATATATGCCTATGAACGACAGGAATACCGGATTTTTTGAGGAGTGCAGAAGACTGGGGAAAGAACCGGGGCATATCCTGGCTTCCGAGCGCCGAAATGATGAAGGCGCGGCAGCAGCAGAGTTTTTACGCGGTTTTGAGAAGCACCGGAATATGGATGGATTATTTGTAACCAGTGATGCGCTGGCCTCGAGTATTATCTGCAGCCCTGAGGTACAGGAAACAGGGATACTGGATCAGATGCCGGTCATTTCCTACGATGGTCTGGAAATATCCAAACTGCTCCAGATAAGCTCTGTTGCACAGCCTATTGCAGAAATGGGAACGGCTGCTGCAGTCCAGCTTATGAAGGAAATTGAGGAACAGGCAGGCAGCAGGCGTTTTGTCTTTCCGGTAAGCTTGATCGAAAGAAAGAGTACGATAAAATATAAGAGGGAGCTTAAAAAAATGAATTTTGATAAGCTGACAGAATATATGGATTCATTGAATAAAGAATATGGCATTCCGGCAGCAGACTGTAAGATTACAAAAGGCCATGAAGTCATTTACCGCCATATGGTGGGACATGCGGATTATGAAAAGAATAAGCCGATAACGGAACAGACATTTTTCAGATTTTTTTCGGCTACCAAGCTGATTACGATGACAGCCGTGATGCAGCAGATCGAACGGGGGAACCTGGGGCTGTATGACGAAGTAAGAAAGTATCTTCCGGAATACGGGATTATGAAAGTGGCAGATGAGTTTCAGTTTGAGTTTCCCATAAGATGGCCGAAGTCATCAGACCCATGCCACTACGCCCACAATCCCATACGAATTATAGACCTTATGACGATGACAGCGGGGCTGTCCTATGATACCGATTCAGAAGAAATAACGGCGGTCCGGGAAAAGAGCCGCAATCAGGCTTCCACAAGAGAAGTCATTGCTGAGATCGCGAAGATGCCGCTTGTTTATGAACCTGCCGCCAGATATTCCTACGGGCTCGGGCATGATGTTCTGGCTGCGGTAGTCGAGGTTATCACAGGCCAGAAGTACTCAGACTACTTGAAAGAAAATATTTTTGAACCTCTTGGCATACAGGATCTCTATTTTCATAAGAGCCAGGAGCGGAGCCAGGCAGACCGGGTCTGCGCACTGCATATGGGGGTTTTTGGCACGGATGAGATCGTGCCGGATAACGGGGCCTTGTCAGAAGGGTTCCAGATCACAGCCAATTATGAAAGCGGCGGGGCCGGCCTCGCCGGAACGGTGGATGCGTACAGCATATTTATCGATGCACTGTGCAATGGAGGAGAAGGGGCAAATGGGGCCAGAATTCTCTCAAAAGAATCCGTAAAGATGTTCACGGTGCCATATACAACCGGGCAGATGAGCCGGGATTTTGCCATGTGCGGCAAGGCCGGATACGAATACGGCCTGGGGGTAAGAGTACTTGTGGATGGCAGAATGTCAAAATCACCGGTCGGTGAGTTTGGCTGGGATGGGGCGGCAGGAGCATATGTGCTGATTGATACGGTGAATAAGGTCAGTATCTTCTATGCACAGCATGTTGTTGGGTATCCAAAAGCTTATCATGAGATACATCCAAAAATCAGAGATCTTGCATATGAGGGGATGGAGGGGAGGTGACACGCTTTAGACTTGGCGGGGGGATGAGGGGCGCTCCATAAAGGGATAGCCGAAAACCTCCCGGAGAACATCCATGTTCTTTCAAAAACGCGGCCGCGGATCTAAGAAATTCTAGGCGGGAAACAGCCCTGAAAATGGAGCACCACTGACACATCACGAGAAATCCGATGATTTCTCGCGCTGGGTCAGCTGCTTTCTGGATTCGGAATCCAAAAATTTCTCCATTTTCCGGGCTGTTTCCCACCAAGAATTTCTAAGGTCCGCTTTGAGCGCTTTTGAAAGGACATGGATGTTCTCCGGGAGGCTTTCAGCTATCCCTTCATGGAGCTGGCGCATCCAACCGGCAGGAAAGAGTGTCAACTGGGGAGGGGATCTTTAACGGGGGCGGCGTATTGAGTCGTTTGGGGGAAGTTATGCAATTGATTAACATTCAGAATGAAAAAAGTGAATAAAATGCCAAACCTATACACACGGCCGTCCGATCATGATCAAGGGCGGCTCTTTTGTATAGATGCTTTGATGCTGTCTTTCGTTAGTAAAATTAGGATTTACCTTTCCGGTCATTAAAGATATAATAAATCTATGAGTTGGAAAAAGTCTCCACTACTCAGACTTTTATTTTTAGGAAGGAAGACAGATATGGAAAAAGCAAAAGTATATTTTACCGATTTTCACACAGTAGCATTCGGAGACGGCCTGCCTGCGAAGTTGAAAAAGCTGATTAAAAAAGCAGGAGTTCAAGATCTGGATATGGAGGAGAAATTCGTCGCCATTAAGATGCATTTTGGCGAGATGGGTAATATCAGTTATCTCCGCCCTAACTATGCAAAAGCAGTGGCGGATGTTGTAAGAGAATTCGGCGGCAAACCCTTTCTGACGGATTGCAATACTCTGTATCCGGGCAGCCGCAAGAATGCCCTGGAGCATCTTTACTGTGCCTGGGAAAACGGATTTACTCCTATGACCGTCGGGTGCCCGATTATGATAGGAGATGGGCTGAAGGGGACGGATGATGTCGATGTGCCTGTCAGGGGAGGCGAGTACATAAAAGAAGCTAAGATTGGGCGCGCCATTATGGATGCGGATATATTTATCAGCCTGACGCATTTTAAAGGGCATGAACTGACAGGGTTTGGCGGGACAATTAAGAATATTGGCATGGGGTGTGGCTCTCGTGCCGGGAAGAAGGACCAGCATTATAACGGGAAGCCGCATATAGATGCAGAAGCCTGCAGAGGATGCGGCTGCTGCCAGGCGCAGTGCGCTAACAATGGACTGGTGTTCGATAAGGCTGCGAATAAGATGCATGTGGATACAGAGCATTGCGTTGGATGTGGGAGATGTATCGGAGCGTGTAATTTTGATGCGATCGAATTCACAAATGGATCGGCGGTGAGTGAGCTAAACTGCCGGATGGCTGAGTATACGAAAGCGGTTGTGGATGGGCGGCCGAATTTCCATATCTCCCTGGTGGTGGATGTTTCACCGAACTGTGACTGCCATGGAGAGAACGATGTGGCGATATTGCCGAATATTGGAATGTTTGCTTCTTTTGACCCTCTTGCATTGGACCAGGCGTGTGCAGATGCCTGCCTAAAGGCAGCGCCAATTCCAGGAAGCCAGCTTGCGCATAATATGGAAAGCCCGGATTTCGTGGATCATCATGACCATTTCAAGAATTCTACGCCGGAATCCGAGTGGCGTGTCTGTCTGGAACATGCAGAGAAGATTGGGCTTGGGACACGTAAGTATGATTTGATTGAGCTTTAGGGGGATAGAAGAGCTGCGGACTATATCGGGAGTTAGTTAACGAGCTTTAGACTCATTGACGGATGGCGGACACGAATGACGAGGTGAGTCCGGGAGCTGGCGGGGCAATGTCTGCTGGTGAAATGTCCTGACACTTCGCGAAGAAGCTGTAGAAGAAAACGGAACGGGAAGGGAGGTACATGCCGCATTTGGCCCGAATGCCGATGCATTCGCGCCGCAGGCGGCATCAGAATTTGCCTGGTAAGGCAAATTCTGCCCTCCCTTCCCGTTCCGTTTTCTTCAACAGCTTCTAATCGCTCGCTTTATGGACTTTTCACCAGCAGACATTGCCCCGCCAGCTCCCGGACTCACCTCGTCATTCGCTGTTGCATCCAAACGGTAGTTAAGAGCTCATTCCCCAGACGGTCCCTCGTACGGTAGCAACGGATGGAACAGAATTGGTGATTCGTTTATATAAGTGTAAGTGTTAGATCGCCTTGTTACCCGTAAATATACTGGATTTAAAAAATTGTATGGTTCATGAATAAAAAAAATATGGAGTTACACACGATAATCGTTACTAAATAAATATTATTTTTTCAAAAACAGTCCCAAAGCTCCCATACATAAAAGCCTTAAAATCCATTTAATCAAGATGCATGATACGCATAGCCAATTCCATCCGCCTCCCCCGTCTCGGGCTCCACCTTAGGAACGAGTCTTTGCCTACCGGTCGGATGAACCAGCCAAGCGGACTGTAAGCGGCAAGCCCTACGACCTGTATGGTCGGTTTAAAACGCCTTATAGCGGACGATTAGAAGCTCTTAGAGAGCCGGAGGCATCCGGAAGGGATGAAAATTGATTCTCCGAAATCAATTTTCAATCCGGCCTGTGCTGAAAAAATATCAATTTTTTCAGCGCATGCCGGATGTGCCCTTCCGGGTGCCTCCGGGTCTCTTAGAGCTTCTTCGTTAAGCGGTCAGGATTTTAAACCGACCATACAGGCCGGAGGGCTTGCCGCTTACAGTCCGCTTGGCGTCCCCCCATCCGCACCCAGACTAAATCTCGTCACTATCCCCCGATTCATTTAAGAATTTCATAATATTTTTTCGATTTCTTTAATATTTATAACATACTTTGGACACATTTTTCTTTTATACTAAAGTCAGATAGTTGATAAACAACTATCTCCCCCCTCATAAAGTAAAGACATCTTGGGGCAACCCAGGATGTCGCACTTTACTCTCATTCCTTTAGATAACTATAAAAACAACCAGAGGCCCGGACAGCCGATACTGTCCGGGCCTTCTGCTTTTCCTTTTTCTCCGGCCTTGCCTACACCTGTCTCATCTTCACGTCGAAGGCTTCTTTACGGGCATTGTGTTCCTGGTTTTGATTCTCCGGTTTCTTCTTTTCCGTAACGCTGTTGAACTTATTTCTGTTCTTCTGCCCATTGATTTCTTCCTGTTTCTTCTTATCCATATCGTCACCTCACAGTTAGTATGTTCACTAGACACAGTCATATACACACTTAATGCATTTGCTGTAAAAGAAAAAAGAGCCGGTATGATTTCCGACTCTTCTGAAATACACTTTCATGATATCTAAAAAATGAAAAATTATATTTTACTTTCCAGCCACTCGTACAGATCTTCATACACCTGATTCCTGTCAGTCTCATTAAGCAGTTCATGCCTGTCTCCGGCATATAAGCGCAGTGTAACATCCTTTATTCCTGCTGCCTTGTACTTCTCATAAATCTTTCTGACGCCCTTGCCGAAATCTCCGACCGGATCTTCTGATCCTGCGGCTATCATCATGGGAAGCGTCTTAGGAATCATGTAGATGCTCTCTTTCTTCTGCATCTTCAACATACCGCAGAACATATGATAATAAGCATTTACGGTAAATACAAAAGAGCAGAGAGGATCCGCCACATATGCATCCGCCATCTTCGTATCGCTTGTTACCCAGTCCGCCCTGGTTCTCGGCGGCTTATAGCCCTTGTTGTATCCTCCGATCGCCAGATTATCAATCAGTTTACTGCGGTAATGCCATCCTTTGAAAGCAGCTATAATACGACAAAGCCTCTTGGCAGTCTTCAAAGTGACCCGTTTCTTATCCGCGACCACACCAATGATAATCACACCATTCAGGCCATTGCCATACATCTGGATATACTGGCGCACAAGGGCTGATCCCATACTGTGCCCCAACAAGAAATACGGAACCCCGGGGTACTTCGCTGCAGTCTTCTGACGCAGCGTATGCATGTCCCCCAGTACACAGGCATTGCCGTACTTCTCGTTGAAATAGCCATATTCTGTTTTTCCCTGTATGGACTTTCCGTGGCCAAGATGATCATTGCCCACCACGTAATAGCCCTTGCTGCACAGGAAGTCCGCAAACTCATCATAACGGTTAATATACTCAACCATTCCATGGCTGAGCTGCAGAACTGCTTTTACTTCGCCTTCCGGCTTCCATTCAATTGTATGGATCTCTGTATTACCATCTTTTGATGGGAAGTAAAATTCATCTTTCATCTTATCCTCTACCTGTCCTCTAATTTTATGTAATCACGGTGAGGCGCGAGTGGTTTATACGCCGGTCGGATAATCTTATCCACGTTCTTAAGCTCTTCCAGTCTGTGCGCACTCCAGCCGACGATACGCGCTGCTGCAAAGATCGGAGTATACAGTGCAGCCGGAAGATCCAGCATACTGTAAACAAGTCCGCTGTAAAAGTCAACATTGGCGTTAACACCCTTATACATCTTACGCTTCTCACTGATAATCTCAGGCGCCATATGTTCTACCTTCTCATAAAGAGCATACTCTGCATCATAGCCCTTTTCAGTAGCCAGCTGCTTAACAAACTTCTTGAAAATGTCAGCTCTTGGGTCGGAAACAGAGTAAATTGCATGCCCCATTCCATAGATCAGACCCTTTTGGTCAAATGCTTTCTTGTCCAGAAGGTCTGTCAGGTACTGGCGGATCTGATCATCGTCATTCCAGTCTGTCAGATTCTGTTTCATATCATCAAACATCTGCGTAACCTTTACGTTCGCACCGCCGTGCTTCGGCCCCTTCAGGGAAGCCATCGCCGCAGCGATCGTGGAGTAAGTATCCGTTCCGGAAGATGTAACAACATGTGTTGTAAATGTTGAGTTATTACCGCCGCCGTGATCCATATGAAGCACGAGGGCCATATCAAGGATCTTGGCCTCCAGTTCGGTATACTTTCTGTCCTCACGCAGCATCATCAGAATGTTCTCCGCTGTTGAAAGTTCCGGATACGGTGCATAGATATAAAGGTCTTCGCCTCTTCGGTAATTATATGCATGGTAACCGTAAACCATTAACATCGGGAACTGGCTGATCAGATTCAGGCACTGGCGGAGTACATTCGGTATGGATGTATCGTCCGCTTTCTTATCGTACGTATACAAATTCAGTATGCACCGGGAAATCATGTTCATCATGTCCTTGCTCGGCGCCTTCATAATAACGTCCCTTACAAAATTCGGAGGAAGCATTCTTCTCTCCGCGATCATTGCCTGAAATTCATTCAGCTGCGCCTCTGTCGGCAGACTTCCAAATAACAGCAGGTAGGCAGTCTCTTCAAATCCAGAATGCTTTGCTTCTAAAAAGCCTCTTACAAGGTCTTTGATGTTGTAACCACGGTAATAGAGGTTGCCTGCACAAGGGACTTCCTTTCCGTCCACGATCTTAGTAGCGCAAACATCGGAGATATTCGTTAAGCCTGCCAGTACCCCTTTACCATTTACATCACGGAGGCCTCTTTTCACCTCGTACTGTGTGTAAAGTTCTTTCTCAATTGCATTGTTGTCCTCACAAATCCGGGCTAACTCTTCAATCTTCGGGGTGTTTTCAAAAAAGATGTTATCAATGTCTTTAGGTATTCTTGCCATAAAACCTCTCCCTTCCTCTTAAATATTCACTTGTCTGATCCCTCTATTATACTAAAAAAGTGGGTTTTATACAATGAAATGTCTATTAAATATTTATGAACTGCCTAAAAAGAGTGTGATACAGACATGTGTGTCCTGTTGAACTTTGGGAGACCGGCACCGGCGGGCACTGCCCTGCCAGATACCGGTCTCACCGTCATTTGCAACCCTGATCCGCAGCATTCTAATTACTTTCCCTGATCAGCGAATTCGTAAGCGCCGCGAATTCTTCCAGGTTCAGCACTTCCCCCCGCACACCGGCCCCTTTTCCGAGGCTTTCTATCGCCGCTTCGATCTGTTCTTTTGTGTAATCCAGCTCGGGAGAATTTTTCATGCCGTTTGCAAGTGTTTTTCTCCTCTGGTTAAAGGATGCACGGATAATCCGAAACATCAGCTTCTCATCCTCCACCCATACCGGCGGTTCCCCGTACCGCTCCAGCCGGATCACGGCGGAGCCTACCTTTGGTCTCGGCATAAAACAGTTCGGCGGTACATTTGCCACGATATAAGGCTTTGCATAATACTGCACTGCCAGCGACAGGGCGCCGTAGTCCTTTGTCCCCGGTCCTACCTGCATACGCTCGGCCACTTCCTTCTGCACCATGACTGTAATGCTCTTTACGGGCACATGCTTCTCAAATAACCCCATAATGATTGGTGTTGTAATGTAGTACGGCAGATTTGCAACCACCTTAATCGGGCGTCCACCGTTCTCACGCTCTGCCAGCTCTGCAATATCCACCTTCAGTATATCCTCATTGAGCACGGTCACATTGTCAAAGCCATTGAGGGTTTCCTCCAGGATAGGGATCAGCGCCTTATCAATCTCCACCGCAATCACTTTTCCTGCCGCACACGCAAGATACTGCGTCATGGTTCCGATTCCCGGACCGATCTCCAGCACCATATCTTCCGGCGTGATCTCTGCCGAGCGGATAATCTTATCCAGCACATGCGTATCTATCAAAAAATTCTGTCCGAACTTTTTCTGAAAAGCAAAGTTATATTTTTGTAAAACAGCAATTGTATTCTGCGGGCTGCCTAGTGTCGGCTCCTTCATAAGCTCCTCCTCGTTCATGTTGTTGAACTTTTCCTCTAAACAGTATAATATACTTTCCCATGACCGGCAACGATTATCAAAAACTTTCTCTTCCTGTCGGATTAGCAGAGTAACCGTCCCGGCCGTCCTCATCCCGCAGAGACAGCGCACATTCAATCGTGCCGATAGACGAAGCCGACATCGCGATCTGCCGGAACCAGTCGATAATACATGCGCTGTGCGGGCTGGCAAACAACTGTTGGCTGAACTCCTCCGCATACTGTGCCCGGTCCGTCTTGATCTGGCAGATGATCTCATCCACCGCTTCTCTTGTCAGCCCATAAGGAAATCCCGGACGCTGTGTCCAGCATGGAGCCGCGGCGGCCAGCAAAGTTCTATGTCTTCTCGCCCATCTTCCGGAGTCCCATGTATGACCATGCCATCTACAGTAAGTTGTAAAACCTTCTGGCATTTTTTTCCGTCTGTTCTACCACCTCGTCATAAGATAGCTGCTTCAGTTCTGCGATCTGCTCCGCCACATAGACCAGGTTTAAAGAAGAATTTCGTTTGCCCCTGTTCGGAACCGGTGCAAGATACGGACAATCCGTCTCAAGCAGCAGGTATTCCAGCGGAGTCTCCTCCACCACTTCCTTTAGTTTTCTGGAATTCTTAAATGTGACAACGCCCCCCACGCCAATGAAGAACCCCATCTTCACGTATTCCCTTGCCATCTCAGCCGAATAAGAAAAACAGTGGATCACTCCCTTAAGTCCCCTGGCATGTTCCTTCATAATCTGAAGCGTATCCGCAGCCGCTTCCCGACTATGGATAATGACCGGCATTTCCAGCTCCCGGGCCAGTTCCAGCTGGCGGATAAACCATGTCTTCTGAACCTCATGGCTCTCATTGTCCCAGTAATAGTCCAGCCCGATCTCTCCTACAGCAACCATCTTTTCTTCCCGGAGAACCGCCCGGAGCCTCATAAAGTTCTCTTCATTCAGTTCCCCCACATCATCGGGGTGCACTCCTGCCGCCCCGTATATGAAAGGATATCTTGCAGTCAGTGCCCTGACATCCTCCCAGGACGCCACATCGGAACCTGCATTAACAATCGTCCCAACGCCGCCCTCCTGCATGGAACATAAAAGCGCATCCCTGTCCTCATCAAACTGTTCATCATCATAATGTGCATGTGTATCAAAAATCATAGGTGACCTCCCTGGTACATTATATCATATAAAAACCGGACCCTGCATAAGAGGGTCCGGCCCCAATCGCTTCCACGATTATAGCACAATATCATCCACCTTTTCAAATGTATCCATCCGGAAAGATTCTACTGTATTGCCAGCCACAAGATAGAAAGTATCTTTGCTGAACAATCCCCGTCCTTCCGAATATCCACTCAGTTCCCGTTCAAAAATACACTGGAACCCTTTTTCCTTGTCGTAGGAGAACAAGTAATACTTCTGACTCTGTCCGTATGCAGCAAATCCGATCAGATTCCTGTCCGTATTGATCAGAGCCGCTTTGTAGTTGTAAGAAACGTTTGTTGAGTAACAATCCTCCATCACATACTTCTCGATCTCCTTCACATCGGACGGATCCGAGATATCAAACATGGATAGCTTCACGCCCTCCGTAGTGGTTCCTGTCTCATCCACATCCATCCCGATCCCGAGCAGCAGCCCTTCACCATATGGATGAAGATAATCCGAGAATCCCGGGATCTTCAGGGCCCCGATCACCTCCGGCTTCTCCGGATCGGACAAATCTACAGAAAACAGCGGATCAACCTGCTTAAATGTCACAAAATATCCCGTGCTGCCCATAAACCTCGCCGAATATACCTGCTCATCTTCTGCTAGCCCTTCAATTTTTCCCAGTTCATTCAATTTTTCATCCAGGACATAGAGTGAATTGCTGTCTTTCTTTGTGGATTTGGAAGAAAACGGGGACTCTCCAAACGTTACGATCGGAAACGGACTTGCACCGCCTGTAGGGCTGACCGTAGTTACCAGCCGCAGATTTCCCTCATACTCATCAATACTGAACGAATCGTTTAATGTGCCATCGATCCGCGTCTGTCCCACTGCCTCCAGAGTACCGTCCTTATAAGCCACCTTACGGATACATGTCTGTGTTACATCGGACTCCTCGGAATTGTAATAAGACTCACAGACATAGATGCTGCTTCCGCTAACATACACAAGCCCGGAACTTCCGAATACTGCTTTGCTGTCCAGCTTCCTGCCGGGATCCTTCAGAGAAAAAGCAGAGATCACGGTATACTGGTTTCCCCGCACATACTGTGGCAGCAGAATGCTTCCGCTGTCAATGGCCTTTCCCTGCACCTGGGGAATGTATAAATCAATATCATTCCTTGCAGCCGACACCTCGGCGTTAAAATTGCTGAACAGGTATACATAGTCTCCCGTTACACGTACCGTATAAAAGCTGCCGCTCTGTGTAATCTTTCCCACAGATTTGGGCTTCTCCGGGTTGCTCACATCATATGTCTCCGCCACAGTGTACTGCTTGTAAGTACCGTCATATCCCTCGTTGCCGTCATTGTACTCGGTCTTCGTGTACACAATAAGCAGTTTATCGCCTTTTATATAGATCTCAGAGATGTACTGGTCATCCTCCAGTCTGATGGATGCCATCTCCTTCATCTCTTTATCCTCAATGTTGACAATCTGCACCTTCTGCCCATTCAGAATATAAAGGTTTTTACCGTCCGTCTTAACGATATCCCCTTCCTCAACGCCCTCTTCCCTGATATTTGTATCCGAATAGGACGCACCGCTGTCGGCAGCCCCCGCCGCAGATGTATCGGCTTTGCTCTCGGCAGATTCCGTGCGTGCGAAATTCGATGCACTGCCGTCGGCGGCACTGTCCACGCTATACTGCTTCTGGAGCTCCTCCTGGCTCTCCTTCTCCGCCTCGATATATTTATAAATTTCATCATAGTCCCCGGCGGAAGCTATAACCGTATCGGTCGTGCCCGAGGACTCCGTATCCGCCTTCGCTTCATTCGTTCCTCCCGCATCGGCGGCAGAAGTACTCTCAGTATTTGACGTATCTTTATGTCCCCCAAGGCCGCCGAAAGCGGCAATCCCCACTACGATCACACAGCAGGCAGCTGCAGCCACCGCACTATACGCTGCCTTCCACCGGAAAGGTTTCTTCCCGCCTTTTTCAGTCAGCATCTTTTCTATATTCTCCGGTTTCAAAGATTCGGGGATCTCCACATCATCTGCCATCTCCCGGATCTGCTCCTCCACAGCCTGTTTTTCCACCCGTTCTTCTATTCTATGCTCATCGGTCTTCTGTTCTTCTGTTTTGTTTCCCTCCGGATTCTCTCTCCCATTCTTCCCTTTTAAATCTTTCCCATCCAAACTCATATCTACACCCCTTTCTACTGCAGCACACGGCGCATCTTATCCAGCGCCCGCGTCTTCTTCGAGCGGACTGTGGCCGGGTTCATCTCCATCATGCCGCCGATCTCGTCGCTCTGATACCCGCCAAACACGGAAAATGCCACAATCATCCTCTCGTCTTCATTCAATATCCGGAATGCTTCACGCACATCATGAGCGCCTGCATAATCCCTCTCTGTCGCCGGCATCTCCGCTTCCAACTCTTCTGTGCGCCCCGTATCCCTTAACTTTTTCCTGCACCGGTTACTCAAAATCTTAAAAATCCAGCTCCGGAAAGACTCCTCTTTCCTCAGGCTCCCAATATTCTCATAGGCAGCTATCACAGCCTCGCTGACCGCATCCTCCGCATCCTGCGGATGTTTCAGCATATAAAGTGAAAATTTATACAGATCCACATAAATTCTCGCATACAGTTCAGAGAAAGCTTTCACATCACCTCTGCGGGCCTTCCTGATCAAGATCAGTTCCGAACAGCTCTCATAATCATACATCTGCACCCCTCCTCTCCTGCTCCGCATCGCAGGAGCAGTCATAAACATTCATGAATGAGAACGAAATGAATTTATATTCCGTTCATACATATAAGAGTATCATAAACCATGGTTTGTTGCATTGGAAATGTTTTTTTTGCTGCGGGCGGTGAACGAAAGGGGGACGCCTGTGGGGAGCGGGAGTTCCGGACGGCAGGGATTGTATTTCCATTGAGGGGATTCTTACGGTGGCGGCGGATTGAGTTGGTTATACGTATTAGCCTGGAAGAAGCAAGTATTTAAGCCATCACCAGACAGGATTTTTACGTGCCGCCGTTACAAATCCGCAGCTCCCGTTTAAGGACCGCCTCCGGGAGGAGCGGAGTTTTTACTGCCGGCCGGATGCAACAGCTGTCTGGAATCGTGGCAGGGGTCTTTTGGATGCGTCTTTCGGGGATTACTGCCGCTTCATCAAAATGGAAGCCAACATATGAACTTCCAACAGGACTTCCAGTCCTGTTGGAAAGACGACTCAGCGAGAATGCATCCTGCATTCTCGTGTTTGTCGTCGGTGTTCATCATGTTGGCTTCCATTTTGATTAGCGGCAGTTATCCTCGAAACCCGTATCCAAAAGACCCCTGCCACGATTCCAGACAGCGTCCCCCTGCCACCAGCAGCACCCCATCCGCTCCCTCTCCTTATCCTTTATAGTAGTTGATGAGGCAGCCTTTTAGGATGATTTCGCGTTCTGCGTCTGTGAGTTCTCCCAGGCGGAATTCTGTTTCTTTGAGGCTGTCGCCTACTACGTATGCTTTTATGGTGTCTTGTTTTTCTTCTACGGCTTTTCTGACATCAGGGATGAAGATGTAATCTCCGTTCCCAAATGGCAGGGACTCGTGATTTTCTTTGGTCAGAAGCGGGAGCATTCCCCAGTTGATCAGGTTGGAACGGTAGCGCTTTGTGGCATACTCATTCGCAATGTTTGCCCAGCCACCCAATACTTTCTGGCAGGATGCCGCCTGCTCGCGGGCAGAACCGTCTCCTGGTTTTACTGCAAATATGGCGCTTCCTACACCCAGGTTTCCTTCGCCTGCTGAGGGGTAGGATTCCTGGATCTTTGCCATCACCGGTTTCAGCTCCTCGAGAACGTCCAGCGGGCATGTGCCTGCCTCGATTGCCTTCTGGGCTGCCTGTACTTCTTTGGCGCGGGCTACGTATGCAGGGTCTTTTCTGGACAGTGTAAACTCAGCAAGGCCCAGCGGATTGGAACGGTAGGAAGATGTCTCGCCCGATGGGATCAGCTCGTCTGTCGTGGTTACCGGGTCATGGATCTCGGAAACGATCTTTATGACCAAGTTCTGCGGTAAGGCTGACATCGCCGGCCAGTCCTTGATGTTCGGGCCGAACTTGATCTCAACATCCGGGTCCGCCTCACCTTTGCTGTCGAATACCCGGTTCTCATATATGCTCTTGTCAAAATGATATTTCTGTCCTGTATATTCTACATCCAGTGCAGTGGCCGGTGTCAGGAAGCCCTTATTGGCAGCTGTTGCAGCAATGGAACGCGCGTCCATAAGCGCCACGGAGGCAATCTGACCGCTCTGAAGCTTGGAGCCCTCCCGGTTCGGGAAGTTTCTGGTAGAGTGGCGGATGGAGAATGCATTATTGGCCGGCGTATCTCCCGCTCCGAAGCATGGGCCGCAGAAGGCTGTCTTTACGATGGTTCCTGCTGCCATTAAGTCTGCAACCGCCCCGTTTTTAACAAGTTCCATGTAGATCGGAGTACTTGCGGGATAGACGCTGAATGTAAATTCATCATTTCCGATGTTTCTGCCTTTGATAATGTCTGCAGCCGCACAGATATTTTCAAATCCGCCGCCCGCACATCCTGCGATAATTCCCTGCTCTACATATAATTTACCGTCAATCACCTTATCCTGGAGCGTATAGTCTACTGCACCGTCCAGGCTTACAAGGGCCTTCTGCTCCACATCGTGCAGAATATCCTTCAGGTTGGCGTTCAGTTCATCGATTGTGTACACATTGCTGGGATGGAACGGCATGGCGATCATCGGCTTGATCTCGCTTAAGTTCACATAAACCATACCGTCATAATATGCCGCTGCGCCAGGGTTCAGCTCCTTGTAATCCCCGGCTCTGCCGTGGATCTCATAGAATTCACGGATCTTATCGTCTGTTTTCCAGATGGAGGACAGACAGGTTGTCTCCGTTGTCATAACGTCAATACCGATTCTGAAGTCTGCGCTCAGCTTGCTGACTCCCGGTCCGACGAATTCCATCACTTTATTGTTAACATAGCCATTTCCAAATGTCGCGCCTATAATTGCCAGCGCCACATCCTGAGGGCCAACGCCCTTCATCGGCTCGCCATCCAGGTAAATCCCAATGACTCCCGGCATCTTAATATCATAGGTCTTGTTCAGAAGCTGTTTTACAAGCTCCGGACCGCCCTCTCCCATAGCCATCGTCCCGAGGGCTCCGTAGCGGGTATGGCTGTCTGATCCAAGGATCATCTTACCGCCGCCTGCCAGCATCTCACGTGCATACTGATGAATGACTGCCTGATGAGGCGGTACATAGACTCCGCCGTATTTCTTTGCACAGGTCAGTCCAAACATATGGTCATCCTCGTTGATCGTTCCGCCAACAGCACACAGGCTGTTGTGGCAGTTCGTCAGCACATAAGGGATCGGGAACTTCTCAAGTCCTGAAGCCCTCGCCGTCTGGATAATACCTACAAATGTGATATCGTGGGAAGTCAGTTTATCAAACTTAATCTGAAGATGTTCCATGTCAGATGATGTGTTATGCTCTTTCAAAATGCCGTAAGCCATCGTATTCTGAGCTGCTTCGTCTTTTGAAACCGGGACAGTAACACTGCCTGTATCTTCAACTATTTCAGTGCCGTTCAGCAAATAGACACCATTATCGTATAGCTTTATCATGTTCGCTCCTCCTAAACATACTTGATTTTACTCGTTACTGTTAATCATTTTAGCATGTTAAAGAATGGATGTAAATAACGGAAGCGGCAAAAAAGAGCGATGCCGCCGATGGCACCGCCCTTTTAAACCTAATTGGTTTCCCGGAGAATCTTCACTACCTCAAGATCAGTTTCTCCCATTGATATAATATCTTCTTTCTGAATCACGATCGGTTTCTGAACTTTCTTGCCATTCAGGAACGTATGGTTCTTAGAACCTTCATCCCTGAGAAACAGCTTATCTTTGCTCCTCACAATCGCGCAGTGAACCTTGGAAATCTTCCTGTCACCGGGCAGGGAAAGAAATTCCTCAAAAGCAACATCCTTCGTCGTTCTTCCAATCCCGATACTGTCATAGAAAACGAAGCTGTAACGCTCTCCCGTATCCGGATCCTCCAGAATGATCTTCCAGCGCCTTTTTTTGCCCGCACCCGCTGCTGGCGTCTTCGGCGGATGTCCGGCAGACTGTTTTTTCTTTCTCACCGGGGGCCTGTCATCGTAATCATCGTCGTCATAATCATCACTTTCTCCGCCGTAAGCCTCATCAAGCTCATAATGCCTATATTCTTTTCTCTCTTTTACTATGGTCACTATGGTAACAATTATAGTGACAGCTATCAAAGCAGCTAAAACTATCAGAATAATCCAGTACATCATATGTATATCCACTCCTTCAAGAGTTTATAGTACTATATTTTTCCCTTACAGGCAACCCAATCCGCCATTTTTTATCGCCTGAGCCTGAAATTTACTTAACAAATTATCTTTGGATATTCACAGAAACGAAATAAATTAACCGTTCTTGCCATCCCGAATTCTATTCATATTCGCAGATATACCCCAGGAAACCGGAATATGACGATTCTGCCGCCAGCATATCGTCCGGCACATCATTCCATACAAACCGCTTTTCGCCGTCAAAGAAAAATAAATCCATATACTGCTCTTCCAGGCTGCCGTCCTGGAAACTTGGCTCCCCGCTTTTCCATTCGTCAGAACACCAGCTGTCCTCAGAATTCAACTTCTCCCCAAACAGCTTATTATTCTCATTCACCCAATAATAATCTTCGGAATTGCCGTCTCTTCTTCCCCCAATCCGGAAAAAGATATTGGTCATCCCTGCCTTGCTGATTTCTTTCCGTATGTACTCATATTCTTCTGAACTGTTAATTCTGGCAAGATAACCGCCCCTGTTTAAGCAGTCCTGAAACGCCTCTGTCCAGGTGCAGTCGCTTTTTATATACTCGTATCTGTGGATAGCCGTATCATCGGCAGGAGCAGAAGCATCATAGGTGCTTGCGTTTTGATCCGCAGCATTTCCATCCTGAGAATTGTCCTTAGAGCTGTCAGTTCCTTCCCCGGCATGATCCCCTGCATTGTCCCCCGTATTATTATTTGCGGGATCCTTTGTGCCATTATCCTTATCGGTGTTGACAGCGTCCCCCTTTTGTGCCGCTGAATTCTTATCCTGTTCCTCCTTCCCTGCGGCATCATTTGAAGTTACCTTCTGGCTGTCCTGCACCTTTTTTCTGGTTACAATCCCCAGCCCAATTCCCGCTGCAAATACCACGATAACTCCGATAATGACAATCGCCAGTATCTTTCCGTTGCGTCTTGGCTTTTTCATCTTTTGTCTCCTACCTTTTCTTCATACTGAAATATTTTCCCAATAGTTACTTATACCCAAGGAGCACCTCGTATTTCATGTCCCTGCGGGGCGGATTTGCAGCACGCTGCAAAATAATGTATACCCAAAGGGCACCCCGTATTTCATGCCCCTGCGGGGCGGATTTGCAGCACGCTGCAAAATAATGTATACCCAAAGAGCACCCCGTATTTCATGCCCCTGCAGGGCGGATTTGCAGCAAGCTGCAAAATAATGTATAGAAAAGACAGAAGCCTCTGATTCTAAGGCTTCTGTCCTGCTAGAACTTCCTACAATCTATCCGTATCCTGCGTATGCGCGTCCTTTGCCTCAGAAGCTCCCGCAGCGATACTATTTTATAATCTCTTTAATAATTCTTCTCTTTCTTCTTCATAACCCGGTTTGCCCAGAAGTGCGAACATATTCTTTTTATAGCTTTCCACGCCTGGCTGGTTAAATGGATTCACGCCGAGTAAATATCCACTAACGCCGCATGCAAACTCAAAGAAATAGAACAGCTGTCCGAGATAGAACTCGTTCTGCTGTGGAACTGTCACCATCAGGTTCGGCACGTTGCCGTCCGTGTGTGCAAGAATCGTTCCGTTCATAGCACTTTTATTGATAAAGTCTACGGTCTTGCCTGCCAGATAATTCAGTCCGTCCAGGTCAACCGGTTCTTCGTTGATAATCAGCTCTTCTCTGGACGTCTCCACATTCAGAACTGTCTCAAATAATATTCTGTTTCCATCCTGGATAAACTGTCCCATGGAGTGCAGATCGGTCGTCAAATCTACTGATGCCGGGAAGATGCCCCGCTGGTCTTTACCTTCGCTCTCTCCATATAACTGTTTCCACCATTCGGATACATAATGCAGGCTTGGCTCATAATTAGCCAGAACCTCTATTGCTTTGCCCTTTCTCAGCAGGATATTGCGTACTGCCGCATACTGCAGGGCCCCATTATCTTTAAAATCATTTTCCAAAGCTTCTTTTCTTCCTGCCTGTGCGCCTTCCATCAGTTTATCGATGTCTGCGCCGCTCACTGCGATCGGCAGAAGGCCTACGGCCGTCAGTACGGAGAAACGTCCCCCGACATCGTCCGGCACTACAAAGCTCTCATATCCCTCTTCTGTAGCAAGGTTCTTCAAAGCTCCTCTGGCTTTGTCGGTCGTAGCATATATTCTCTTTGCTGCGCCCTCTTTTCCATATTTATTTTCCAAAATCTCTTTAAATACACGGAAGGCAATGGCTGCCTCTGTAGTAGTTCCTGATTTTGAAATCATGTTGATGGAAAAATCCCTGTCGCCGACTACGTCAATCAGATCCTTAAGATAAGTACTGCTGATACTGTTACCTACATAGTAGATCTCCGGAGACTTTCTGAGTTCTTTGGATACCACATTGGCAAATGAATGTCCAAGGAAGTCAATTGCAGCTCTTGCTCCCAAATAAGAGCCGCCGATTCCGATTACCAACAACACCTCAGAATCACTGCGGATCTGCTCTGCCGCTTTCTTGATCCGTGCAAATTCTTCTTTATCATAATCAACCGGAAGGTCAATCCATCCAAGGAAATCATTTCCCGCGCCTGTCTTTGCAACAAGCTTGTCCTTTGCCTGGGCTGCCAGTTCGCTCATATATTCCATTTCATGTTCCTGAATAAAACTACTTGCTTTTGAATAATCAAATGTAACTTTGTTAGCCATTGTTTACCCTTCCTCTCTAATATCGTCTTTTACAAGCTAATTCTACCAAATATGCCCACCTTAATCAAGCTAAAAACTCCTCTAAAATTTGGCGAATTGCCTCTTCTTTTAGTGCAGGCTGCTCATCATCTTCCTCCATTTTTTCTTTTACTGTCCGGCGGATCACCTGTCTCGCCGCTTCCCCTTTTTCTACCCTGCGCGGTTCTCCTTCAATATTGATCGACAGTGCAGGTTCCTCCCGCTGTGCCGCCGCCCTGGATGCCCCCGCAGTTTCGGGGCTGATAACATCTATATTCTCCTTCTCGGTCTGTTTCACCTTCTTATAACGGTGAGCGCAGACATTTTCAAGGTAATCAACCATATAATTCTTTGCTGCTTTTACTTTATAAGATTCATCGGACAGCTGGCTGATTACAAACAACGCAACCATTTCCGCCGCCCCTACTGCAATATACTGGTACATCTCCTCACACAGCCCATGTGCCAGGTAGTGCCCTGCCGCTCCCAGCGCCGCCAGGATTCCGGAAAACCAAATACTCTGTATTTCCAATTGTCTCCACGTATGTACTTTAAAAAGAAATCCCCGGTATTCATATATGTACTTCTCCACAAATGCTCCCACATTGTCTACCTTATCGTGTATCATACACGCGTGCTCATATTTTGCCCGCACGAGCTTCATCAGTTTGTGTGTGCTCTTTGACATATTGCCTGACGCCTTTACCAGACGGCGGAGGGTAACCTGGTTCACGAGCTTGGCCAGTACCCCAATGACACCCACCGCAATCATCAGATAGAAGATTACGTTCGTGTCGGCTGCTACATTTTTAAACATAATAAGACCTCCTGTTTTTATGGTTGTGCCACAACTACCATTTTTTGGTGTGAGCCTATTATAGCCCAACTTTTCCGTACTTGCCGCAAAAACCGTTCTACATAATTCGCCATTTCAGAGTGTTTTTAAGGAAAAACAGGAATATCTCAGGGTTAAGAAACATAGAATTTAAGAACGGCCTCAATCCTTCAATTTAACACATCATTTATCTTCACAGTGCATTCTCTGCCTTAAGAAAACTCCTGTCATTTAATCGGGGAAAAACTCGAAAATTGGCACACGAAAATGTACTGGTAATTTCCCCTTCATTTTGCTATAATCAACATATCTGATAAATGCTGGTAAAATACGGGTTATAGTGCCGCCATAACACCCCAATGCCAGATTAAAATCATTATTTGCAGGAGGATAAAAACATGCAGTATAAGACAAGCGGAGTCTGTTCGCAAATGATCAACTTCGATATCGAAGACAATAAGGTAAGAAATGTAGCCTTTGTTGGAGGGTGCGCCGGCAATCTGCAGGGCATAGCCCGCCTGATAGAAGGCATGGATGTGGATGAGGCTATCTCCAGAATAGAAGGTATCCGCTGTGGTTTCAAAAGTACATCCTGTCCCGATCAACTCGCACTAGCATTAAAAAAAGCAACCGGAAGATAATCCGATTGCTTTTTCTATGTTTAGTACATGAACCATATAATAAAAGATCCCCCTCCTTGAACAATTGAAGCAGCTGTCATGCGGCGCGCATAAAAAAATTTGTGGTGTTTTCTCGGTACAGGTCTTTTCTATAATCAATTAATGGTTAATAGTTTCTCCTGTATGCGGTACACTTGACAGCTGCTTCAATTGCTCAAAGAGAGGGGGTGAGGTGCTGGGCGTAAAATTAGTTTATGAAGATTCCATCGGTAAGCGATGTGGCCTCTTCGTATGGATAATCCGCATCCATTCCCGCTACATGGTCAGCATGAACACGGTAATAGTAACCTCTATCTACCATCATCATCTTGTTCGTACTTACATAATATGTATTTACATCTTGAACCTGCCAACAATCAATTTGTTCCCAAATACCGGTTTCTGCATTATACTGATCAACATAAATAACTGTTGATATATAATCAACATCATGATTTGCTGTGGTTGATGCATATACATAAATACGTCCAACTCCTGATTTTGTAATGGAACACTCTCCATCCATTAGATGAGTGCCACGTGTAATGATCCCAGAATTAGTTGTCCCCTTTGAAGTCGTTGCGTCTGTTAGGTATGACCCATCTACTTGAATGTACTGATTTTCAGCCGCTTTAACAGGTAGTACAAGCATTAAAAATGCAAAACATACTATAATAAATGAACTTAGTCTTCTTTTCATTACTTCCTCCTATCATGTTATCTATTAAGTAAACATCTTAGTGCCTAATAACTTACGTCTCTTTTTCAAAATATATGAGATTTTTTATAATACTTTCTAGTTCTTCTCTCTTCAAAATTCCTTTTAGCTGGTAATGTATGCCCTTATAAGTAAAATTCGCAATGTATCTAGAATCTGCATAACCTTTTACATAATATTCTTCTACCGCAATATCCTGATCTAACGAATGCACTTTGAATTCTCCGGTTTTTATATCCTCTTCTTTTTGACCTAATGATGAATCCGAATTATTTAAATAAATAGTATATCTTATTACCTCATCCCCATACTTATAAAATAATTGTGCCATTCTTTGCTCTTCATCTATCTTATACTCACTCAAGTACATTCCTTTAGGTTTTGTTCCTATTCTTACTGCTAATATGTTTATTTTTTCTCTAATTTCCCTGTAGGCGGTTACTTCCATTCCATCTTCAGAATCCTGTGTATCCATGTCTTCAACATTCATAATTTGCATTGCCTGTCCACCATGAATCTTCTCCCATAGTATTTTCAAATATGACTTACTCCCCACGCTAGTCACACTCGTTCCAACCACCAAAACAAGTACCGCCGCAAATGCAATTATAAACCTCCTTCCACGCGGCATACGTAATACACTGGTCTTCCTCCCTTCTTTTTTCTTCCCCTTTTTCTCATCACTGTTAAGATGTTTGTGGTATTCTGTATTGACTTCAAACAGCTTTGGTTCGTCCTCTTTCTTTTTCAGGAGTTCTCTGCCAAGGCGTAATGCTTCTCTGTCTTCTTCTGAAAGAAAACTTTCCGGATTATCTTTTGTACGTTCGGTAAAATTTGGAGCAAGTTCCTCCCCAAACTCTGCTGTATTTTCTCCAGTGCTGTGCTCTTGTCCACGTCTCTTCTCGTATGCCTGAATTTCAGCTAGAAGTGCAGCTTCCATCCTGCCAGATACCTGGATATCTTTAAGATCAGGATTTTCCGCTATTTTCCTTTCCACCCTCTCAGCTGCATTCTCCACTTCTTCTTGCAGTGATAATTTTTTGTTTTGTTTCATGCTTATTCCCCTTATTTTGGCTACTACTTTTTCTTGACTTTTTACTAAATAAGTTTAATATGAAATTATATGTGTTTTATCGGTTATATGCAAGTATAACTTTTAAATTTTTAAGCATAATATGAACATTTCAAATCTGGAGGTTTTCATTATGAAAAGAATCATACTCACCGGTGGAGGAACTGCCGGGCATGTCACCCCCAATATTGCACTGATTCCCCGGCTGAGGGAACTGGGTTACGATATCCAATACATAGGATCTTACAAAGGGATTGAGAAGGAACTCATTGAGCCTTTTGGTATCCCTTATCATGGTATTTCTTCCGGAAAGCTGCGGCGCTATTTCAGCGTTCAGAACTTTACAGATCCTTTTCGAGTAATAAAAGGGTTTGGGGAGGCTCATTCCATTATAAAGGAATTGAAACCTGATGTTATCTTTTCCAAAGGGGGATTCGTTTCTGTTCCCGTTGTACTGGCCGGCAAGCGGTGCAAGGTACCGACCATTATCCACGAGTCTGATATGACACCGGGACTTGCCAACAAGCTAGCCATCCCATCGGCAACCAAAATCTGCTGTAATTTCCCGGAGACCCTTGAGTCTCTTCCGCTGGAAAAGTCTATCCTTACCGGTTCCCCGATCCGGCAGGAGCTGCTGTCTGGCAACAAAATTGCTGCACTGGATCTATGCGGCTTCGCGGCGGATAAGCCCGTCATCCTTGTAATCGGAGGAAGCCTTGGCTCAGTGGCCGTCAACAATGCAGTACGCCTTGCTCTCCCTGAGCTTCTGGAGTATTTCCAGATCGTTCACCTCTGCGGCAAAGGCAAAGTTGATAATTCCCTTAATGGCCTGAGAGGCTACGCACAGTTTGAATATATCAAAAATGAGCTTCGGGATATATTCGCCCTGGCAGATATCGTTATTTCAAGGGCCGGTGCAAATGCAATCTGCGAGCTGTTAGCACTTAGAAAGCCGAATCTTTTGATCCCACTTTCGGCCAATGCCAGCCGCGGCGACCAGATTCTAAATGCCCGCTCATTTGAAAGGCAGGGCTTTAGTATGATCCTTGAAGAAGAGGAGCTTACAAAAGAGTCTCTCCTCGAAGCTGTCCGGAGGCTTTACGATAACCGCAATTCTTATATGGACGCTATGCGGGATTCCAGACAGCAGGATTCCATTGATACAATTATAGGACTTGTAGAAGAGATAAGTTTAAAGTAATTGTCGGATTGCAACACAACCAGGAAAACAGGTGGCGTAAAGACACCTGTTTTCTTATACTCGGTTCAATTCGTCATATTCTACACCAAACTCTTTCTTTATCCAGCTTTTGGCTCTGTGCAATACACTATGCAGCACTTCAACACGGACTCCCATTTGTTCAGCAACTTTTGCCTGTGGTATTTCCAGATAATATACCAGCGTAATCGCCTCGTACCATCTGGGATTTTTCTCAAGCAGTGCCTCAAAGATACGCTCGTGAAGTTCGGAACGATCTAAATCTTTCAACTCTTCCATAAACGTTTCTTCAGCACTCTCTACAGTTTCCCGAACAAAGTCTTCCTCTGTAAAATCTTCTCCAAGTATCTCCCGACTGGCCTTCTTGTTATAATTCAACGCGTAATTCTTAGCAGTCGTATACAACCACGATTTAATATTGCTGTGATTCATGTCGTTGTAATAAATATACAATTGGAGAAACGTATTCTGAGTAATATCTTCCGCCACATCATAATTGCCCGAATATGTATATGCTGCTTTTAAAACGAGATTCTTATAATCTTCATAGATCTCATCAAACTCACGATTATCAGTCAACATTTTTATCCCCGGTTATTAAATCACTTTACTTAATATTTCTTCTTTGTCCTCATCTGAAAGTTCGCCCATCTTCCAGCCCAATCCTACTTTATCGCCCTCATATCTAGGAATCATATGCATATGAAAATGAAATACTGTCTGGCCTGCGGGCTCCTCATTGTTCTGAACAATGTTATAGCCGTCACACCCCAGCACGTCTTTGAGCTTAAGTACCATCTTTTTAGCCAGAACCAATACCTTAGCTGCAAGCTCATCATCCAGGTCATACAAATTGCTATAATGCTCCTTCGGTATAATCAGAGCATGTCCCCTGGACGCAGGATTCAGGTCTAAAATCACACGAAAGTCATTGTCTTCATACAGCGTTGCTGATGGTATCTCACCCGATGCCAGCTTACAAAAAATGCAATTTTCGTCTTTCATAGCTTTTCCTCATTTCTTCTTTTAGAATGTTTTAACTTTAGTATATCCCATTTTCAGCTAAATGAGAAGCTCTTTTATCAGCATTATTCTGTCGAAACTTGTCAATCTGATTTTGTTGAACACTGCCCACCATCGTGCTAGACTACAAATATAACGTACTATAAGGAGGGCATAAAATATGTTACATAATGTTGACATCAATAAAATGAACACTCTCATGGAGGAAAACCATGATGCAAAACAGATCATTAGTCAGCTGTTAGAAAATCATCATGAAACGGTGTCCGCAATTGCTCATGAAATACGAAATCCTCTGACACTTGTTTCCTCGTCCTTGCAGGTTATGGAAATCCAGCATCCTGAAGTACGTGATTTTCCACACTGGCGTCAGACGATCGATGATGTAGAATTTATGTGTCAGTTGTTAAACGAGCTTTCTACTTTTAATAATGGCGATACTCTGCACTATTCTGTCTTTTCTATCGAACGTCTCCTAAAGAACATTGCCGTCTCATTTGCGATTTCTATCGACAGCGAAGATTCCGATATCGAATTCACATCCTCTATTCCTACCGGTCTGGGCGATTACACTGGTGACAAGGTCAAGCTGGAAGAGGTTTTCTTAAACCTTCTTCGAAATGCAAAAGAATCCATAACAGGTGAAGGCCGTATTCATTTTTCGGCCAGCCGTCATAATGACGCTCTGACAATTCAATGCAAGGATACCGGATGCGGTATTGCGGAAGAAATCATAGACTACATCTTTGAACCGTTTAAAACCTACAAAGAGGGTGGGACAGGCCTTGGGCTGTCACTGTCCAAACGAATCATCGAATCCCATGGTGGTTCCATATCGGTAGACTCCAAAGTGGACGAAGGTTCCACGTTTACAATCATTCTTCCCATATAGTACAGTATTGCTGAATTAATCATAGAATACTGTACCAGCCGCGCCACGCTGCCTGCGGTACAGAACCGCCGCCATCACAAACCCGCAGACAAGACCGCCAACATGGGCCGCATTATCTACTCCTGAGCTTGTAAAGCCAAAATACAGGCTCAGGACTACCATAACCAAAAGTCCACGGTTTGTCAGCCTTCCCACTCTTCCATGATTTTTCAAGACTACGCACAGCAGCGCTCCCATGAGACCGAATATGGCTCCTGAGGCCCCTGCCGATACCACCATCTTATCTGTACTCATATTCATCCACAATGAAAGCAGATTCCCCCCAAGCCCTGATATAAAATAAATAATCAGAAACTTGATCCGGCCGGTCTCCAGCTCCAGGTTCCAGCCGAGCGCTCCCAGCAGTACCATATTGTTCAGCAGATGTTCGATACCAAAATGCAGGAACAAACAGGTAAAGATCCGGTAATACTGATGCCCTTCCACAACATAAGGCCCGTACATAGCCCCATGCTCCAGCATAAACAGCGTATCTTCCGTAGCTCCCATAACAGAAAGCACCAGAAATACTCCAATATTAATTACAATCAATGCGGTGGTGCACACTGCTTTTTGATTTCTCTCCAAGATGGTTCTCCTTTTCTTAACTGCTCTTCTATATTATAATAGCTCTCTGCGCTTCTGTCTATGAAAGAATCAAGCACCTGATACAAAATTGTCAATTTTTTACTCCGAATGAGATGCTTTTGTATATTACCATGTATCCTTTACTTATTGTTTTAGATTTTATAACCTCACATATCCTCTTCTTCCTTCCCGTCTGTTTCCAGAATCAGGTCCTTCCAGCTGCCCCATTTTGTCTTTTTTAAACGGTCTGCAGTTTTCTTCCATGGGCTCCAATGCCCTCCTATCTCCCGGATTGTCTCCACATCGGCAACCGGTTCATATTCTTCTTCCTCAAGAGAAAACAGGTTTTCCGGGGACAGCTGCTCCCCGTCCTCCGGGGTATCCGCATTTTCAGGTTCTGGTCCGCGTCTTTTTTCTTCGTGAATCCTGTATTCATCCATAATTTTCTCAAGATCATAATTCTCCTGCAGCGTTGCTTTATGAAGCTCATAAGCCAGCATAATGCCTTCCGTATCCTCATAATCAAGCTTCCGGACAAAATATTCGGTTATTACATGGAAAGCCTCACAGAGGGATTTTTTTCGGCCCGGCAGATAACAGAAATACCATGTATCTTCACCATAAAACATAAATTCAGGGTAGAGTAAGAGGCCGTCCGGGCTCAGCATAAAGCGCCGGAGTGCCTTAACCACTTCCATCAGCCGGTTCACAAATCCCAGCATATCTTCCTTTTTAATTGCAGATGCCTCAAATAACGATTTCATCGACAATAAACCCGTCACCGTGTAACTGTATCTGCTCTTCCCATCCATTCCGCACCCTGCTATTTCGAGCAGGCCGGGTATTTTATTTTCCCGAAGCATATGTATCTGATAATCCTCCTCATACAAACGTGGGATATCTATGTGCAGGCTTACCCTATTCAGTTCTTTTTCATAACCTGTCTTCATAATTGTCTATTCCTCCTGGTCTGCCAAAGACTCTAAGTGTCTTTTCTTTCTTATCTTTTTCTCCGGTTCCGGTATCCTGGTGATCTGTACTGCCTGTACACGCATCCTGCCCCTGCCTGCACGGGCCGTAACTCTGGCCCGGGTTCTATCCAGCTCAACTTCAACGTCTGTCAGCCTCAGCCAGATCAGCTTTCCCGCAGTGCGCTCCTGGTAAAAACTCTGCAGATCTGGTTCTTTGCCTCCCTGCTGCCTGTCCGACTGGGCCGCCAGCACCGCCGTTTCCGCTGCCGCCCCCAGCAATATGTTTTTGTCATGCCAGTAGAATACGATATATATTGTAAAAATAATCATAAAAATTACAATCGGAAGAATATATGCCATTTCCACTGTCACACTTCCATTCAGCTCTCTTTTCTTCTTTATTACGTCTTCCATTTTAAGTCTCATTGTACGCCACACATCCATAGAAAATAGGATACCAGCAAAAACGGGATAAACGGATATCCCGCCTTTCTGTCAAATCCTTTATATAACAAAAGGGCGGCTGCAAACAGCGCCGAAAAGAGGAAAGCACCGGACAAGACACCCAGCAGATTCCAGAAGCCTAGATATACCCCCAGAATAAGTATAAGCAGGCTGTCCCCATATCCAAAACCTTCCCTTGTTACCCTGCTCACCACTATAAATACCGCACCTGTAACAGCGCCTGCCAATGCAGAAAAATCAAGAGGCCCCGTCTGGCAGATACGGACAGCGGCAGCCGCAGCCCCTCCCGCCGCAAGAAACCACAGAGGAATCCTTCTGGTCCAAATATCTATAATTGACAAGATGCACAAGTATACGCCGCATCCTATTCTGCTTACTTCGAGCATCTGCTGCATCCTCCTTTCAAGCCAACTTCTGACTTTTTTACTGCATGTATGGTTCTTTTGAGTCCACTGCAGCTTAATGAATTGTGATACTTTCCTCCTGTATTCGTAATATAAACTCCGGCAAAAGCATCTCCATGTACGCATTTTTCGCATCGGTAATACCTGCCGCCGTCCTCGTTGCGGATTCCGGAAAGTCCTGAGTACGGCACAAACCGGACAGACAGCTGCAGATATGTACATTGATAGTCCTCGTGATAAACCAAAGCCGTATCCGTGATATATACAATCTCCTCTCCGTCGGAATTTCCATCCCTTTTAGAATAACCGGTCCAGGCCTTTATTCTCATTTCTTCCCTGAATTTTGCTTTCATATTCGTGAACTGCGGAAGCGGAATCCTTACGGCATATTCCACAGAGACATGAATCTCCCCCGTAAGTACAGACATATATGTCCTGCTTAAGTTCAGCCCGGAACTGCCTCCTGCCAGAATGCTCCGGTCCAGGCGCTCAGCTCCCGCGGCTTCTACGATATCCTGCCGGAATTTGACCAGATTCACGACAGGCAGCATAACCGTATCCTCCGCGGCTGTCTTAGCTGCGCTCTGTACAGCGCTTCGGATACATGTTCTTACAGATTGTATTTCCAGCAAATAAACCAGGCTCAATACCGCGAATAAAAATACGGGAACCGCCAGTGCCGCTTCTATAGTAACGCTTGCTTTTGAACCCAATGCAGATGCCCTTTCTATGTTCGAGTTGGGTGGGTTTTCATTTGATTGTGTCATCGCAGTTTTTCCTTTCTTTATATTTTTTTCGGTTGGGATATATTTACCTGCCGGAAGGGATGCGCCGGCAGGGTTTGAAGAAAGGGCATCTGCATTGGGTTCAAAATTTTATCTGTATCCAAAATATAGCGGAAACTGGTAGGTCAGCCCCTCACGAATAACTGCTTTATTCTGGACTCTCAGCCGGACGATACAGGCGTCTGCACAGAAAGACAAATCTCCCTTTTCCGTTCTCATGTTTTGTTCAACACGGTCCAGCGCCTTCATAACCAAAACGTCCTCCGCTTTTAAAAAAAGAAGGATTCTGAGGTAATCGGTATAGGAGATCCCTCCCTCGGCATCCGCCCCCTCCTGCAGGTCCTCCCCAGTTCCCAGCGTCAAAAGAGACGAGAGCGACAGCTGCCAGTTTGTGCTGTCTTTCACCAGAGCAGCTTTTTTCCCCGTCATTAAAGAACGCAGATCCAACAGGCTTTCTCCAAATGCCCAGGCTGCAAGGAGCGCCTGTTTCACAATTCCTGATACAGCCGGAAGCGCTGCAAGCGTCGAAAGACTAAGCGCCAGCGCTTCTGCCTCCGCCTGCTTTGCAGTATCTGTCTGCAGATAAAGATAATTCATCCCAAACCGGATTCCAAGAAGCTTCTTCACGACTGCTTCCAGATTCTCTCGGTCCGAGGCACAACCCGAAAGTATGTATTCCAGTTCATAGCTCAGACTGCGTTTTTCACTTACTTGATTTACCGCGTTGCCAAACTTTTTGATCAGATATTCATGAAACAGCAGCCGCTCTTCTACGCCTTCCATCCCCTGCCTTGTATAGAAGCTGCCCCTGCCAAACCGCAGATTCCTACCACTTGGCTGTTCCCCCGGAGCAATCTGCCTGTCTGAGAGTTGGTAATCCTGCGGCAGTACAAGCTGAAGGATTCCTGATTTTTTCAGTTCGGCTACATGCGGCAGGGGATTTTCCTCATCGGGCAGCGCATTGCCGCTGTCTGCCAAGATCTCTTCCAGTTCCGTATTGATCTCCGAATCCTGCCTGTCTGCTTCTTCTCCCTGCATCTTTTGTACCTCCCATATGCCAGTCCGCCCAGCCAGTTCACGTATGGCGGCTATTCCGTATGTCTCTTCCATGTAGGCAAGCGCCTGCTCTTTGAATGCGCTTCCGTTTCTGTCAGTCAGGTACTGAATCCCCTGGATATCATGTTCCATACCGCTTGTGCCATAGTAGTGCATACGGTCTGTAAGATATTTCTCTTCATAAGAATCCGTACCATAGCTTCCATCAATTGCCAGAATCTCATATTCTTCCAGAAGTTCTCTGCTATATTCGCCGAATACAGAGAACACAGCGCGGTCGGCGTCCAGACGTTTTAGATTTTTTGCCACCTGGATAGACGTACTCTCCAGAATCGCTGTGATAAATGAGATAAGAAGAACAAAAATAAGACTCAAAAATGCCGTTATCTCACCCCGCTTCCCCATTAAATACCTGAGCTTTCACTTGTTATTTTCTCAAAAATTGAGTTCACCAGGCTGATCAGCTGTGTTTTAAATATTAAAACTAACGCGATAATTACAACCAATATTAAAATCAGCTCTACTACAGAAAGCCCCGTAGAGTCACATAAAACTTCTTTTCCCCTGTACAATCTCTGTTTTAATCTCCGTACAATTCTCTTCATCTGTTTCCTCCTCTCAGATCTGTATCGTAAAAAATGCCGGAACTACAATGATAATCAGTACTACCGCCAGCATCAGGAACATCGGCCCCAGCATCTTTGTTCCGGCTTCTTCCCCCAGCCTCCTGGCCTGTTTTTTTCTGTCTTCCAAAGCATCCGCGGCTTCCCTTTTGAGCAGTTCATTCATCCCTCTGCCCCCTTTCCTCAGGTTTTGTGACAGGAGTGCGCCGAACCTTCGATACGCCGGCAGACCGCACCTGCTGCCAAACCTTTCATAGCATTCACCTTCTGTGACGCCGCCCTGAATCTCGTGCATCGTATAGGACATTTCCTCATAGGCAATCCGGAGACCTTTTCTGTCCCTTCTTTTTTCATACTCTTCCACCATCTTGAACCATGCTTTGCGAACGCTCATGCCCGCTCCCAGGAACAGGGTGAACTGGCTGATCAGCTGTGGGTAGTCTGTGGACAACTGTTTCTTCCGCTCCTCTACTATCTGTTTCTGTTTCTGCCTGTCCAGAAAAAAGACTGCCGCTGCCGCTACGATTCCCAGAACGAATAGTCCGGCTGCCCGGGACTCTCCCGGATATTTCCATGTTATTTTACTCCCATCCACGCTGCCCGGCAGAATCAGATATTTTTCTTCCGGAGCGGCCAGCTCTGCCTCCCGCAGTGCCTTCTGCACTTTTTGCATCTTTTGTTCTTTTTCGTTTAGCCTGGGGGGAAAGACGTTTACGTAAAAGGTATGTACAGCCTCCTCCCCGCCATATGTAAGAACTGCATGCAGCTCAACCAACGTACCTTCTTCCTGCAGATGTTCCTGCTGCAGCTCCCCCAGCAGATTTACGATTTCGTAATTTCCGGACTCCCACGACACATTGATTCCCATACCCGGCACCTGATCCACCAGTGTCAGATCATGCCTGACTTCATCCAGGTTCTTATTTTCCCCCAGCACAGCCTTTTCCAGACGTTCTCCGGCCTTCTCGAATATCTCCGGAAGTTCCTCTTTCTGATACTGCTGCTCTACGACCTGTACAATCAACGGCGCCTTATCTCCGTCTACCCGGGCCTCCAGTTCCACCTTTTTACTTCCCTCACCGTGGCTACCACGGGCAAGTACGCTTTTTCCTTCTGCATTTTGCTCCGGCCTCCGGCGGCTGTCAGCAGCCAGCATCAGAAGTGATATTGCGCTTGCAGCCAAAAAGATAAGTCCCATTCTTCCATACACTGTATTTCGCTTCTTCATAATCTACACCTCTATATCCACCAGCTTTTCCCCCATCCGGTAAGCGGCCGCATATATCAGCAGACATCCCGTCATTAGGGCGGCTCCCGCCAGATTTCCGTAAAGCACTTTCATAAAATCCGGAAAAGCCAATCTCATATAAAACAGAATCCCAAATGGTATGATACACATCACCTGAAATTCCAGCTTTTTAGAAGCCAGAAGCGTCTGTATCTCCTTTTCCGCTTCGATCTTATCACTGATATCCCTGACCGCGCTTTTGAGTATCGCTATGCTGTCCCCTCCGGTCCGCTTTGCCGCAGCAAATACCGTTACGAAGTTCTCTACATCCTCCTGGCTGACCCTGGCCGCCAGATCATTCATGACCTGTTCAACCGGCTGGTTCATATCCAGCTGATGGATCATCCGCTCAAATTCTTTCCGTATTCTGCTATCCTTCCGAAACAACGGCTTCAGATCCCGGGCAGTCTCGCGCACCGCATTCTCCACGGAATACCCCACGTTGAGAGCGGAAGCCATGGTCTGAATACTTACCCGAAATTGTTCTCTGAACTCCTGCTCTTTTTTCCGGCACTGCCTGGCCTTCCAGTACAGCAGATAGACATATAAAGAGGGCACAAGCGCCAGCGCCGCAATCCACGTATCGTAGAAAAGATATGCGGTCATGCACAGGAGTAAAATCCCCTTTATCAATGCCTGTATATATTCCTTACAGCGTATATCCTGCTGCCAGCAGCTTTTCCCGGTTGACAAGCTCTTCCACTTTCACAAGCCGTCCTTTAACTTTGCCATCTTCTGATCCCTCCTCCTGATACGCAAAAAGTGTCTTTATCTGTACCTCACCATCTTCATAGCCCAATACTTCTGCTATCTCCAATACTTTTCTGCTTCGATCCCTCAGCCGTCCCAGGTGAATAATAATATCAAGGGCCGAAGCCACCTGGCGCTGAATTGCGGTAAAAGGCATATCAATCCCCATCATCATCATCGTCTCCAGACGGTGCAGCATATCCACACAATTATTCGCGTGGCCGGTAGACATAGAACCGCTGTGCCCATTCAGCATGGCCGAGGAAATCATATCCACGGTTTCCTCCCCCCGGACCTCTCCGACCAGGATTCTGTCCGGACGCATCCGCAGCGCCGACTTGATCAGATCCCGGATGGTCACCGCCCCGGATCCCTCCAGGTTGGCGTTCCTTGCTTCCAGCCTGACCAGATTGGGAACGCCTTGAATCTGCAGCTCTGCATTGTCCTCAATGGTGATCAACCGCTCATCTTTTGGTATATAATCAGACAGAGCATTCAGAAATGTGGTCTTCCCGGCCCCGGTTCCTCCGCTGACAAATATGTTGTACCTGGAACGCACCAGGAGTTTGAGAAACTCCACCGCTTCACTGCTTATGCTGCCCCACGCAATGAGCTGCTCCATTGTTACCTTTTCCTTCGGAAACTTCCGGATCGTCATGATGGGACCGTTCAATGCCACAGGTTTTAATACCACATTCACACGGGATCCGTCCTCCAGCCTTGCGTCAACAATGGGGGAGGCTTCGTTCACATACCGGTTCGTTCCGGATACAATCTGCTGTATGACATCCTCCAGCTTTTCCGGAGAGAGGAAGTGCCTGTCCGATTCGAATATCTGTCCTCCTTTCTCCAGAAAAATGTGATCTGTGCCGTTGATCATAATCTCCGTAATATCATCGTCCTCGATCAGATCCTGAAGAATATCCAGCTTTCTGAATGCATGAAACAGTTCTCTGCTCAGCTTAATTTTTTCCTGCAGTGGTATGTAAGTTTCTCCTCCCGCCTGGTTGAGTACGGAGTGTATGAGATCCAGCAGTTCATCATCCTCCATCTCCCTGCCCATATCCATTTCCTGCAACACTCTGTCGTATAACTGTTCTAACTGCTCTATGCCTCC
This sequence comes from Eubacterium sp. BIOML-A2, assembly GCF_009680135.1. Taxonomy (NCBI): domain Bacteria; kingdom Bacillati; phylum Bacillota; class Clostridia; order Eubacteriales; family Eubacteriaceae; genus Eubacterium; species Eubacterium sp. BIOML-A2. The sequence goes on along the minus strand of NZ_WKZK01000021.1, from coordinate 19,184 downwards.
TCACCAGCCTTTCTCCCAACCCGTTTCTGTACGGTATGTTCCAGCACATCCTCATAGCCCGTCCGCCTCAGGTTCTCAACATACTGCTTCAGCTTAGCCAAAGAGACCGGCTCATCCGTATACAGCGTATAAACTGTGCGGCATTCCCTCAGTATGCGGTACAGACCGTTTACACCGTCCCCCAGATCCAGGACCACAGATTTATAAATGGACTGATCAAAAATGGCTTCAAACAGTCTGAGCCACTCTGCCTCTTCAACCGCCCTCAGATCCTGTATAACCGGCATCGGCGAAATATAATCCAGCGCTCCCGACCTGCCGGCCATGGCGCTTATTCTCAGTCCGATATTCGCCTTATCCTGCCTCAGATAATACAAAAGATCCGTCAGGTTATGTTCCGTTTCCTCCTGAAAGTAATAGCTTGTCCCGGAATACTCCTCCAGATTCAGGTACAGAACCGGCCCTTCTTTGGAGAGTTCCCTGCCAAGCTCCAGCGCATACTTAGTCTTTCCGATCCGGTGCACCGGAGAATAAACACCAATCAGCTGACCCTCTCCCCTGCCTTTGTATCTCCCCTGCATGAACTCACCGTCCAAAGCCTCCTCCAGGATAAGGCTGAGGATCCTATCTGCGGATTGATACTTAAAGATCCCCCTTTCTTCCGGAAGAAGCCCGCTGTCTTCCCCCTTAATCAATACATAACGCCTGTCAGCGTTCATCTGCTGCCTCTGTTCGGGCGGGCAGTCTTCCCCCAGCAGCAGGATGTGGACTTGTTTCTGCTGTGAAAATGCCTCCAAATGCTCTGTGTCCTGAAAAAGGTGCATCTGAAACCCCAGCTCCCTGTGAGAGCTTACGGCCTGCATAAGATTCTTTGCGTACTCCTGCTCCGCATCCCATATTACAAAATTCTTTGGATGCAACTTGTCCCTCCTTTTTTCATTTTTAATACAACAACGTTTGAAAATACCGCTGCGAATATGCAGCATGATTCTTACATGATGGTTAGTTCATCGTCCCAACCCAAGATACATCCGGCACCACGATCCGGCGCCTGAATGAAGACAGCAGCTCGAACAACTGCTGTGTGAATCGTATTATAAACACAGATTTTTAAAATGTCCATACTTCTTTTCAAATAAATTACTTTTTGTGAAAACCTCACAAATTTTGATAGAACAAAATTCCATAAAGCAGACACACGCCAGGAATACCAAGGCTTCCGGTTGTCAAAAAGGACACTGCATTCAGCCCCACATTCAAAGCATTATCCCCAGGGAGCAGATATTGATTAATAAAATAAATCAGCCCCATGCCCAAAATAGCACGGATCACAAAGTTCACAACCATATTCCCCCATTTATTTCCTTCCATACTCACACATCCTCCGGATCAGCATATATGATATCCTATTCAAATCCGTGACAAAATATTCCCCCGCGCCGCGCAGTCCGTAAAATAATACGTTCTGCACGACCCGGGGGATAACATGGGGACAATTCTCCGGAGCCTGTCTACAGCTTAATCTTCACCTCGCGGCTGGTCCTATGGTATTGATGGTACCGCACCCCCGCCGCGTCCATCATCCGCTTGGATGCCAGCACACCGGGAGTGTCGGCGTATTTGTCACAGTCATAGATGACTTCCTTTATCCCGGACTGAATGATCGCTTTCGCGCATTCATTGCACGGAAAAAGGGAGACATACAGCTTGGCCCCCGCCAGGCTGCCGCCATTGTAATTCAGGATGGCATTTAACTCGCTGTGCGTAGAATATACGTACTTTGTCTCCAGGGGATCATCCCCTTCTCTTGCCCAAGGAAATTCATCGTCTGAACATCCGATCGGAAACCCATTGTATCCCATGGACAATATCTTATTATCCTGACTGACAATACAGCATCCTACCTGCGTATTCGGATCTTTGGAACGCATGCCCGAAAGCATTGCCACCCCCATAAAGTATTCATCCCAGGAAAGATAATCCTTTCTTTTGTCAGACATATCTATCCTCTCCTTTCGTTTTTGCACTTATTACTTCGTTCCGAAAATACGGTCTCCCGCGTCCCCCAGTCCGGGTACGATATATTTATGCTCATTCAAATGGTCATCCAGAGCGCCGATATACAAATCCACATCCGGGTGTTCCTTCTGCATCCTCTCCACACCTTCAGGCGCTGCTATAATACACATGAAGCGGATTCTTTTCACTCCTTTGTCCTTCAGCATCTGAATCGCTGCCGTACTGGAGCCGCCCGTTGCCAGCATCGGATCAACGACAAAGACCTGCCTTTCATCGCAATCCGCCGGAAGCTTACAGTAATACTCCACCGGATCAAAAGTCTCCGGATCACGGTAAAGCCCGATATGTCCTACTTTTGCAGCGGGTATCAGAGAGAGCATCCCGTCCACCATCCCAAGGCCTGCGCGCAGAATCGGCACCACGGCAAGTTTCTTACCGGTCAGTTCCTTACCGATCGTCTCACAGATAGGTGTATTAATCTTCACGTCCCGGAGCTTCAGGTCACGCGTAGCCTCATAGCACATCAGGCCGGCAATCTCCCCGACTACCTCCCGGAACTCCTTGGTCCCCACCTCTTCCCTGCGGATATAGCTGATTTTGTGCTGAATCAATGGATGATCCATAATGTGTACTTCTGACATCATTCTCCTCCTTTAGTAAGTGTATTAAGTTTATTTGTTAATTTTTTTATTAACATCGATATTATTTCGTAGCATTCTCCGTATGCTGTCAATGGTTGTCCATAAGGATTTGGTATTTCTGTATCATCCTCTGCGAACTCATTTAGAGTATAGACATTTTTTATGTTCTCATACTCGGATACCACCTTCCACTTCTGGTTCTCATCCATTGTCAGAACCAGCGTATCCTCCTGCAGATCCTCCTCAGAGAAAGCAATGGATGAATGGCCTTCCAAGCTCATCTGGCCGCTTTTCATAATTGCCTCGGCTTTCTGATTGGCAGGCTCAGGAAACAGGACGATGAGCCCTCTGGAATCTATGGCGTACTCCTGTTCCAGATCCTGGCAGCGCAGAAGTTCCGCTGCCATGGGGCCTCTGCTTGTATCGGTATTGCTTAAGAATACGATGCGTCTGTATTTCTGCTGTTTCACAATTGCGGCGGCAGGCAGCATCACATGCCCGGCCGCTTTTTCCAGCCGGTTCATGATTGCCTTGCCGATCCCCTGCGCGGCAAAGGACTCACTGAAGATTACGCTGACATCCTCCTCATCAAATTCCCGGAGAATCGCATAGAGATTCCTTGCAATGGCCTTCTCATTTTCCCGTGATCCCAGATTCTTTACCAGTCCATAGGTATAAAAGGGCATCGTCTCGTTGGTCGCAATGATCCCGGCCTTTTGCCCTTTGCGGTGTGCCTCATAGGCCAACTGCCGGATCGCAAGCACTTCCTCTCTCAGAGTGCCCTCCATGATCATCAGCCTGGCTCTGGGCGCATAATGGCGGTACTTCATTCCCGGAGCTTTGGGCGCCTGTGTGCTCTCGCTTCCAAGTATGGTCTCATCTACGCTGACCGCACCGATGACTTCCTCCAGCATATCTGCCGTAATGGCGCCGGGGCGCAGAATCATTGGCGGCGTCACTGTCATATCCAGAATGGTGGATTCCAGCCCGATATCCACGCTACCGCCGTCCAAAATCATATCGATCTTACCGTCCAGATCCTCTGCCACATGCTGTGCCGTTGTGGGACTCGGACGGCCGGACGTATTTGCGCTGGGCGCAGACACGTACCCTCCTGCTGCAAGTATCAGCTCTCTTGCGATCAGGTCGCTCGGCATACGCACAGCAACCGTCTCAAGGCCGCCGGTCGTTCCCATTGGTACAATATTGCTTTTTTCAAAAATCATAGTCAGAGGCCCCGGCCAGAAATGGAATGCCAGTTCCTCTGTTACAGGGGGAATGTTCACCGCGATCTCATCAAGTGCCTGCACATCTGCAATATGCACGATCAGCGGATTGTCTGACGGACGCCCTTTTGCTGCATAAGTTTTTTTTGCTGCCTCCTCATCCAGTGCATTTGCTCCCAGTCCATAGACTGTCTCCGTGGGAAATGCAACAAGTCCGCCTCTTTTCAGTATTTCTCCTGCTTCCTGTATCACGTCTTCGTCTATCTGATTCTTATCCACTTTTTTTATTATAGTTTTCATAGGCTTCATTATACCATTAATCAACCTAAAAAAAAACTCTCTTTCACAAAATAAGATGCAGTCCTAATCCAGACATTGTAAAATCCCCGCGCAGACGGCCTCTGCCAGAGCATCCTGGTATGCTCCATCCACCAGTTTTTCCGCCTCCTCATAATTACTCAGAAAACCGCATTCTACAATAATGACAGGCACCTCGGTCTTTTTCAGCATATAATATGTATCATTCGCCTTTGCCTGTCTTTTATTGTCCGGATCAACAGCCAGGAGGGCCTCCTGCATGATGCCGGCCGCCTTCTCTCCGCCCTTAGAATGCGTGTAGTAGAATACCTGGGCGCCATGTATACTTTCTCCTTCATAGCTGTTTTGATGTATACTGACCGCAAGAGCCGGCTTTTCCCGGTTGATAATCGCCACCCGTTCCTTCATGTCTTCTGCTTTTGAATCAGCAATTCCGTTTTCGTCCTCACGTGTCATGATCACCTTCACTCCCTGTTTCTCCAAAAGTGTCTTTACCTTGCCTGCAATCGCCAGGTTAATATCCTTTTCCAGTGCTTTATTGACGCCTACTTTGCCCGGGTCAGAACCGCCGTGTCCGGCATCTATGACAATCAACGGCTTATCACCCTTTTTAGCCGCTGCCGCAGTCGCTTTGCCCTCGCTTCCCATATAATTCTTGTACAGGAATTCTCCTGCCTTCTGACTCCCTATTACTGCACACAAAAGCAGCACGATCAGTCCCAGTATTCCTATTTTACGGCGCAAAAAAACATCCCCTTTCTCATATACTATTCCTAAGTATATGCAGAAAAAGGATGTTTCTTTCATATTTCTGGAATGCGGCGTATCATCACGCGCACTCTGGTACATCGGCAAAATGCTCTAGTTCACATATTGCAGGATCAGATCCCAAATACCTGAATTCTCCCAGCCGAGCCGCCACTCAGCCACTCCGGCCAGATTATTGCTCTTGATCAGCTTCAGCTTCTCCTCAATGGACTGGTTGTCCTCAAGCCAAATCTTATAAGTTCCGCCATCGGTATCCCACTGTGCATAATTCTGCTTCGTCTTATCATCCCATTCGGCCTGAACGCCTGCCGACTGTAATGTCTGATTTGCCTCGTCCATGCCCATGGCCGTACTCGTCACTTTGTTCGGATACTGCGCCGCCTCTGTGCCTGCTTCCTCCTCCAGTTCTGCCGTTGTCTTAGGAGTCTCCAGCCACAGCCTTGTGTAAAATGGAATTGCATTGACTAGTTTTGTATTCGGAACAACTTTGAGTGCGTTTTCTATTCCGTCCTTCACATAATTGTAAGATGCCACAGGGCCTGCTTCATAGGATCCCTCCGTGTGCTCGTCATAACCCATAATAATAATATAATCCGCCATAACCGCCTGTTCCTTCAGGTTATAGTGCTCGTTATACGGCATGGGGACATAATTATCCACGGAAAATACAAGGCCGTTCTGCCTGCATTTAACGGACATCTCACGTACAAACTGAATGTAATGCTCTCCGCATTCAGCGGATATAAGCTCAAAGTCCAGATTGATGCCGTCAATGCCTGACTGCAGCGCAGCTCCGATTACCTGGTTGATCAGGTTCTCTCTCTTTGAGGTATAGCTTAAGACTGCATAGGTCTCATCGTAAGAGCTTATACCTCCATGAAAATCTCTCAGCACAGCCCACACATCGAGATTTGACTGATGCGCATAGTTCACGTACTCGGAATTAGCCAGAGACGAGATATTCCCGTCCGTGTCGCTTATGTTGAACCAGGTCGGTGCAATCGTTGTCAAACCCTTGGTATTGGCAATTGTCTCCAGCACATAGCTGTTCGCCGTGTCATTCTCCACATTGTGCCAGGCCATATTAATTGTATAACCGGTAGAAATATTCGTATAATCCGGCTCCTGGAACTCCCTGGACCGGGTCTCTTTTGTGATCTTCTTCAGCGAACTTGTCTTGACATAACCAATGAATCCATCGCTGGTACGGACCTTCATCCAGTCATTCTCATCTTCCAGTATCCTGAGCTGTTCTGACTTTTTCACCTCTGTCAGAATCGGGCTCTTTACACCGCCCTGGTATCTGACCTGAGTGTCCCTTTTCAGCTCAGATACGCTTTGTTCTCCCCAATTGCAGTCGATAACCGCCCTGTCAGGGTTCTCATATACTTTATATTCCATATTGGTATACTGCTGTATAAATGCAAGTGCAATATATGCAGTCTTACCTTCTGTCTTCAGAATTACATAGTCTTCACTTTTCTTTTCCTTAATATCGGTGTACTCTTTGCTGCCGACGCTTACAGATACGCTGCCGTTCGGAAGGGTATAGAGCAGGATATTCTCATTAGAATCCCAGTAAAATCTTTCATTGATATAATTACGGACCACGGAATACTCCACATAGGGTATGCCATCGTAAAACTTTCCGCCTGCAGAACTGCTCTCCTGCGTTCCTGCATCCAGGGCGCCCATGATCTGGTCATCCACTACCACCGCAAGATCATCGTTATTCTGTATCCCATAATATTGTTTCAAATCAGCCTTCTCTTTTGATGAGCCGTATTTTTTCCAGAATACGAATCCGCCTAATGCTATAATAACCAGAACAACTAAAAGAATCATCCTTATGATGAGATTGCGTCTTCTTCTCCTTGCCCGGCTGCTCTTTCTCCTTGGTCCCTGGCCATTCGGCCCCGTACTCACTGGTCTTGAACTCCCCGGTCTCTGGTCACTGCTGGCTGGGCGTCTTCTCTGTGCATTCTGCTGGCTGCGCCTTCGGGCATACTCAGCTCTTCTTTCTCTTTCGTCCATGCCGCACCTCCTATCAGACCTTATTATACCATATTTTTTTCATACGTCATTAGTATTTTGTCTTTTTACAAAGTTTTTAGACGTATGCCCGCGGCAGCCTGTATTGCCGGCTGTCCGGCAGAATGAGGGGATTCTCTGCCTAATTGCTTCCATTAATATTTACAAAAGCGAGTGATTCTATGTATCCTTTGGGATCCAGAACGTAATCCCGCATATAGCACCCTTCCTCACGGATCATATGCGCCGTCACAATCTGCAGCGGGCTGGCCTGACAGCCGTCCATGAGCATATTCACACCGTGCTTTTCATAATTCTCCAGCTCTGTGTATAAATCTCTGTATAAATGAGCTGTGTCACCAATTTCCATGGCTCACTCCTTTCCCTGCGGATTCGGATAAATAACAGCCGCTGCCTGCTTCTTTCATACCGAAGGCCTCGTGACGTACCGCCGGACTGGTGCAGCATGGAAGATAGTATGAACCCGCAGTTCCCTCCTCTTTAAGAATATCTGATGATTGCGTCCCTGAATGGGACATGTGATTTTCCTGAAATATATTCCACGGCCTTCCTGTGATCATGAAAAGATGCATGAGTAAAGATGTCCGGAAATATATTTAGATAGGATTTCCTTTATGAATTCAAAAATCCGAATGAAATTCTGTACCTCCTTTCGTATAGACATATATTTATCCTGGAATACTATCTTCTGTAACTGCCATTATAGAGAGCGTGTCCGGCTATTTCAATGTGTTTATTGTTTATAAGCCTTCCACATTTGTTGATAACTGGAAAATATGCCGTCCGAATGTTCCTGCGGCGGGCATGGTACCAAAGTAGTATAAACTCTCTATAAACTCTTTACAGTTTTTCTTTACATATTTTTTAATTTTGTTTATACTAATAGTGAGAAGATATATTTTTTTTAAAATCCCAATCGTAAGGATGTGATAATATGAAGATCGAAAAACTGAATGACAATCAGATTCGCTGTACCCTGACACACGCCGACCTGGCAGCCAGGCATCTCAAGCTGAGCGAGCTGGCCTACGGCACGGAAAAAGCAAAGTCTTTATTCAGAGACATGATGCAGCAGGCGTCTTTCGACTTTGGCTTTGAGGCAGAAGACATCCCTTTGATGATAGAAGCTATACCTGCTTCTGCGGACTCTATCGTATTGATCATTACAAAAGTAGAGGACCCGGAGGAATTAGACACGAGATTTTCCAAGTTCACTCCGTTTGGCGAGGCTGGTATGACCAGCACCGCTGAAGCCTTGGAAAAATTGGAAGGGGCGGAAGAATTTCTAAATCTGCTGAATAAGGTAAAAGAAGCCGCGTCCGAAACAGGCAATGCGGCGACCGTACCGGACGCGCCAGCACTTTTCAATGTTCGCCTGTTTTCTTTCGACAGTATGGACCGGGTAATCCAGGTTGCCCATCTTCTTGAACCTGTATACCATGGTTCTAATACGCTGTACCATGACACGGAGAATTCATCTTATATACTTGCGCTGACTCAATCAGACCATTCAAATAATGAATTCAACAAGATATGCAATATGCTTTCCGAATATGGTACGATCGAAAAGGCATCCGGCGCTGCGCTTGCATTTCTGGAAGAGCACTGCGATATTATGGTATCTGCAGATGCAGTACAGAATCTGGCCGTAATCTGATTATATGCCCTGGGGCAACGTGTACATCCCCCAGAGGGTTTTATATAATAGGAAGTGCCTGTCACTTTACTATTATATAAAAAAGCCCCTGCAGGTTTCTATTGATCCCTGCAGGGGTTTTTTATGCAGAATCTTCCGCACATGGCCCTTTTTTATTAACCGTTTGCTTTCATGGAAGCGTTAATCTTTTCCACAAGCAAATCAGAATCAATGCCATGTACCATTGCAGCCTCTTCCAGAGATTCCATCTGTGCTGACGGGCATCCAAGGCAGTGCATTCCTATCTCCATTAAAATAGGTGCTGCATCCGGGTAAATATTTAATAATTCACCTATTGTGGTACTTTTAGAAATCTGTCCCATTTCTATTTCCTCCTTTATTATTCAGTGCCTTTTATTATAATCCCAATTTTTATAATAATCAACCGCCTAAAATGTAAAATCCTTATAAAACACCGACACACTTCCGGTCTATTTTCTGAATTGTTCGAACAATTATTTTCAATTTTTGACTACTCAAAAGTCAATCATTTTGCTGATTTTTTTCGACAAAAAATTAAATTCATCATAACTTAACAAAACGTTCGTTCTTTTTTTTATAAAAGTAATCCACCAAAAACACATGTTTTTATGTGGATAATGTGTATAACTTTTATAAAAACTAGATTTTTCCACGTTTTTTTGAGTTTTGAGTGTGGATAAGTTGAAAACTACCTTTCCCAAAGTTTCGACATGTTTTTACATTTTTGTGCATTTTGTATATGCCATCCTTTTCACATTTATCACATTATTCGCGTTTTTTAGATATCCTGTGTCAAGATGTCTAACAAAAAACTACACTTCAAATGCAGTTTTTTTTGAAGTGTAGTTTTTTTTGTCAAATCTTTAAATTTAATACTTTTTATATTACCCTTCGTATTGTAATGATCGGTGTGTAGGTAGCACTGCAGATTCCAATGCCGTCGGCTTCATTCATTGCATTGACGATATTGCCGTCACCCATATATAATCCCACGTGCCCGTCATATAATACGATATCTCCCGGGATCGCTTCTTCTAAGCTGACCGGTGTTCCGACGGACTCCATATCCCACGTCGTACGCGGAAGGCTGACTCCAAAATGTGCATATACGGATTGTACAAACCCGGAACAGTCAGCGCCTTCTGTCAGGCTCGTGCCGCCCCATACATAGGGGTTGCCGATGAACTGGCAGGCATAATCAATAACGGCCTGTCCACTTGACGCCTGAACCTGCATTGCAGCCGCCTCCTGGACTTCCTGCTGCTTTGCCGCCTCTTCAGCGGCTATGCGTTCGTTTTCTTCATCTTTTGACTCCGCATAGCTGTACTGCTTCTCTACGCTTACATAATCGCCGCATACCCAGCCTGACGTACCGTTGACATAGACCGGATACCAGCCGTTTACTGCTTCGCCGGTCACCTCGTACTGCTGGCCGGCCAGAATCCTCGTCAGAATATTGGCCTCCGTACTCTGTCCGTCTCTTACGTTCAGCACGTCTGCTGTTACCGTTGCATGCTGCTGTTCGTAATTTCCTGCATTTTCCTGGGCTGCTTTGCCTGTATACAGGCACTCTGCGGGTACATAACCTTCTACGGAACCGGACCGTATCCTTGTCCAGTCTCCATTATATTCAAGTACTTCTGCCGACGAATCGCTGTACAGCTTGCCGACCCAGTCACTTGCTTCATCTGGGGCATTTCTAATGTAAGCATAATCACTCACATTAGAAAATGCCATATTCAAATACTCACCCTCGTTATTAGGTACCAGATACAGGTCGATGTTTTCTTTGACCTCTGACTGGTAACATTCTTTTACTGCCGATTCGATTCCTGCAACTGGTATGACCGGCGTATTCTCAGTAGAATTGTCTGCCGCTCGGACCGTGATTGCACTCCCCGGAACCAAAATCGCTCCTGCTAAAGCAGAAAGAATCAATTTCTGCTTCATACGTATTGCTTTCATATAAAACCTCCTTGTAAGTGTCTTTATCTTTTGTAGGAAGTTCTAAATGTTACACAATTGTTAAATTTGTTACGATGCTATTATAGCAACCCCTTAGCATTGTGTCAACCGTTTTTACCCTATTTTCAATTTACACACTTCGACATAAGTCCTAAAATTCTGTTATTTTGCAATATTATTTTTTTATATCCGTTAACTATTTTGTAACACTTTATCGGCTCTATTCCTTCTATTATAATGTTTAACAGAATTTTTAGGATACAGGAAATCATTTCTATACGCTGCTGAAAAACTTTTTTTATTAATTTACAAAATACTGTTGACATTTTTAGGAAAATGTATTATATTTTAATCACAGTAACAATTACTATTATTAATATATAAATTGAAAGGAGGTCTATATTGGCAGCTCTGAAGTATAGTCGGCAACGTGAATCCATCAAGCGGTATCTGATGATGACGAAGGATCACCCCACTGCCGATACGGTCTACCTGCATGTAAAGGAAGAATTCCCCAACATCAGCCTGGGTACCGTATACCGGAATCTGAATTTGCTAACTGATATTGGCGAAGCGATCAAGATTCCCACACCAGACGGCGGTGACAGATTTGATGGTAATGTCATGCCGCACAATCATTTTTTCTGCACAAGCTGCAGAAGGGTTCTGGATCTGGACCTGGATATGAAGAATATCGAAGAGGTCAACAAGGCAGCTGCCGAGAACTTTGACGGCATGATAGAATCCAGCACCACAATTTTCTACGGTAAATGTGGAGACTGCATACACAAGCCGTAATCAGGAACACAGAAAGTTCCTGAATATACACATGTGATTAATATAGGAAGTGTAATCTGCTTCCTATATTAAAAATAAATTACCGGCAGGCATAAAACCTCCGGAAGCAACTATACTTATAAAATATTAAAAAGAAAAGGAGATTTTTATTATGAAAAAATTTGTATGTACAGTATGTGGTTATGTTCACGAGGGAGACGCAGCACCGGCAGAATGTCCGATCTGTAAAGCACCGGCTGATAAATTCAAAGAGCAGACAGGTGAAAGAGAATGGGCTGCAGAGCACGTTGTAGGCGTAGCGCAGGGTGTCAGCGAAGACATCATCGCTGATTTAAGAGCAAACTTCGAGGGAGAATGCTCAGAAGTAGGTATGTACCTTGCAATGGCAAGAGTTGCCCACAGAGAAGGTTATCCGGAGATCGGACTGTACTGGGAAAAAGCTGCTTACGAAGAAGCAGAGCACGCTTCTAAGTTTGCTGAGTTATTAGGCGAAGTTGTTACCGACAGCACAAAGAAGAACCTGGAGATGAGAGTTGACGCAGAGAACGGCGCTACAGCTGGTAAGTTTGACCTTGCTAAACGTGCAAAAGCTGCGAACCTGGATGCAATCCACGACACAGTTCATGAGATGGCAAGAGACGAAGCTCGTCACGGAAAAGCTTTCGAAGGCCTGTTAAAGAGATACTTCGGTTAATCACATACCCGTTAGATATACATTTTACTCCAACATTCATATAAGCACCCAATTTATACAGACGGGGCCCTAAAGCTCCGCGGTAAAACGTAAATGCCTGCATAGGAACTACCTCTCCTCTGCAGGTAATTTACTCTTACCGGAATGGGATATTTATCCATTTTTTATTTTTATTTCATTGAATCAGAAAAACAGCATGTTATAATATAGATATTAGAAAAAACAAGGAGATTTACTATGTCAAAGTACGCAGGAACAAAAACAGAAAAGAATCTTATGGAAGCATTTTCAGGTGAGTCACAGGCACGCAACAAATATACATACTATGCATCCGCAGCAAGAAAAGCCGGCTATGTACAGATGTCCAATATTTTCTTAGAGACAGCTGACCAGGAAAAAGAACACGCAAAAATGTGGTTCAAAGAATTCCACGGAATCGGGGATGTAGAGGCCAATCTGGAAGATGCTGCAGCAGGCGAGAACTTCGAATGGACAGATATGTATGCCCGCATGGCAAAGGAAGCTGAGGAAGAAGGATTCACAGAACTGGCAGCCAAATTCAGAGGCGTTGCCGAAGTAGAAGCTGCACATGAGAAACGTTATCAGAGACTTCTCGACCATTTCCGTGCAGGACAGACCTTCAAAGACGAAGCGCCGCTTGGCTGGAAATGCGGAAACTGCGGTTATATCTACCAGGGCGACGAAGCTCCGGAAGTATGCCCGGTATGTGCACATCCACGTGCTTACTTCGAAAGAAAAGCTGAGAATTACTAAAATATTATACTATTTTACTTCTAAAATCGAGTAGGAGCCTAACCATTAGTCGGTGAACCGTCCTCTCAGTCGAGTAAGTAAGTGGAATTTCACCCAAAGCTTTTCACAAGACGGTACATGAAAGACTCCCTTAACACGTCTCTTACTATTCAACAATACAGATAAAGACTGCTCCAACGAGTAAACAGCTATGGCTCTCGCTTTCTTACAGCGCAGAGCCATTTTTTTCTATTTAATTCTGATTCAATTCTTTAGGCGTCCTGCCTTCAAAAACGGTTGACAAAATGATGAAACTATTGGTTGAACCGTATTTTTTCAAAGAATCAATCAATGTTTCTAATTCTGAGGTATCGTGAAGCGCCGCTAGGAGCATTGCATTATAAATTCCGATTACTCTGTAGTGCTCCAATATGCAGGAAGAAGAGCTACAGAAAGAAGAAAAGGTAGCATATCGCTCGGGAGTGACATCCACTCCGATAAATACCATCAAATTTCTTGACAGCTTCAGTGGATTAACCTTTGCATGGTAACCCAGGATCGCTCCCGATTCTTCCAGGCGCCGAATTCTTTCTGTTACGGAAGGCGGTGAAAGGTTCACTTCACTGCTAATCTGTTTGATCGTAGTTCTTGCATTCTGCTGTAATATACTTAAAATCTGTAAATCCGTTCTGTCCATTGATGCCTCCTTAAAATCGTAGTTTTCTTCCTGTTTTTCCTATTTTTTTAAAGAGGAAGATGCTTTTTTACTTTTTTAAATTATATATCAAAAGTAGGCAAAAATATATAATAAAAGAAAAAAAAGGAGATAAAATATGGACAAAATTAACATGCCAATAACGGGGATTTGCTCTTTTGCAAAATATCCGGTCTGTACGGATCTGGATGAGTTGGATGCGGACATTGCAGTACTTGGAGTTCCCTATGATCTGGGAGTCGGTTTTTTGTCAGGGGCAAGACTTGGGCCCAGGCGTATACGGGAGGTATCAACACATTATGCCAGAGGCGACGAGGGTTTTTACGACCCGGAGACACAGGAACAATTTTTAGCAGCTCCTATTAAGATTGTAGATTGCGGAGACGCTGATGTGCTTCATGGTGATATCGAGTATTCTTTCGAAAGCATAGAAAAATCTGTTCGGAAAATACTGAAAAAAGGAGCGATTCCAGCTGTCATGGGAGGCGATCATTCTATCACGATTCCAATAGGAAGAGCGTTGGAATGTCTGGACAGTGAGATCTGTATCGTACATATAGATGCCCATTTGGATTGGACAGACCATGTGGGACCGCTATATTATGGAAATGGAAGTCCGATGAGGCGGCTTTCTGAAATGAATCATATTGGGCAGATGATCCAGATAGGATTGAGAGGGCTTGGTTCCAGTAAATGTACAGATTTTAGAGCTGCTATGGAATACGGAAGCATTCTGGTACCCGCGAAAGAAGTACACAAACTGGGGCCGCAGGAGATACTAAAAAAAGTGCCCAAAGCAGAAAAGTATTTCATTTCCCTCGACATCGATGGGTATGATATTTCTCTTGCACCAGGTGTAGGATCACCGTCACCGGGCGGCCTGTATTATGACGAAGTCGCAGAAATGCTGGAGGGCATTTGCCGGATGGGAGAAATTGTTGGCTTCGACCTTGTGGAAGTAGCACCTCAGTATGATCCGGCGGGAATTACACCCCGCATAGCGGCTATGACGATGCTGAATCTGATGGGACAGATCATGAAAAACAAGAAAAAGTGAAAATGGCAGAAAACAGATAGTTATTGAGGGAATCATCATGTAAAGAAAGGATGCGGAATATGGAAAAATTGAATAACCTGGTACTTGATCTGGGTGGCAATGCGTGGAATCTGGTTTTGGTATTAGCTATATTTCTGGGAGTTTTTTATGGCATTCGGACAAAATTTATTCAGATTCGGCTTTTCCCAGAGGCCTTGCGGCTTGTAAAAAACCGTGCAAAAGAGGGGAAAGATGAAAAAGGTGTATCCAGTTTTCAAGCGTTGTGTATCACTTTAGGCGGCTGTATCGGGACCGGAAACGTGGCCGGTGTGGCAATGGCAATCGTAGTGGGAGGTCCCGGAGCTGTGTTCTGGATGTGGCTGATCGCAATACTCGGAATGGTTACGTCTTTTATGGAAAATACACTGGCACAGGTATATAAGGTGCAGGAGGGTGAGGTATACCGAGGCGGACCGTCCTACTATATGGAAAAGGGGCTGGGCAAACGGTGGCTTGGAATTTTGTATGCGTTCAGTATGATCGTATCCCTGGGATTTGCACTTGCAGCATTGCAGTCAAATACAATCTCTTTATCCGTAGGACAGGCCCTTGGAATTCCTGCTCTGTTGACTTCGATCTTGGTAGCAGTACTTATTGCGCTTGTTATATTTGGCGGAGTCCGCCGTATTGCAAAGGTTGCGGAACGCGGAGTTCCTATCATGACACTGGTTTACTTTGCACTTGCATTGCTGGTACTTATCGTAAATATTCAGAAAGTTCCGGAAATGTTTGCACTGATTTTCTCGAGAGCATTTGATTTTAAGGCAGTTGGCGGAGCAGCAATTGGCACTGTGATTTATCAGGGGCTGAAACGAGGCGTATTTTCAAATGGAGCCGGGCAGGGAGATGCACCGACTGCGGGTGCGTCGGCAGAAGTTTCCCATCCGGCGAAACAGGGATTGTTCGGAGTGTTTTCTGTATTTATTGACACAATTCTTGTATGTACACTGACCGCATTCGTCATTATTATATCAGGTGTCCATGAGTACAGCGATAGAGTAGGAATTGAGCTTTCCCAGCTTGCATTTTCTTCCTCTCTGGGAAAATGGGCAGGAGTAGTTCTGATGCTTTGCATTTTTATGTTCTGCTTTACTTCCATTATGTCAAATTATTATTGCGGCGAATCTTGCCTTGCATTTATGGCGAAGGGCATGAAAGGAAGGAACACTTACCGTATCATTTTTGTTACCGCAATTTTTCTGGGAGGAATTACCGGCGTTGATCTGATGTGGAACATCGCAGATTTATTCTGTGCGATCATTGTTATTTTAAATATGATTTCCCTGATTTTCCTCGGTAAAAAAGCCATCAAGGTTGCCGATGATTACATTCGGCAGAAAAAAGAAGGGAAAGATCCTGTATTCTGTTCAAAAGGAATCAAAGGACTGGAAGGGGCCGAATGTTGGGGCCGGGAGCGATGATATAAGAAAAATAGCCAAAAATAAAGAAAGGGTGAGTGCATGAAAAAGTTGCTATTAATTGCAACAGGCGGAACCATTGCTTGTCAGGACAGTGGCCGCGGACTGACATCAAAAATCGGAGCGAAAGCTCTGCTACAGTATATTCCCGATATAGCAAGGCGCTACGAACTTAAAATAATGCAGATTTATAATATTGACAGCCCGGATATCCAACCGCATCACTGGGAAAAGCTCGTACGAGAAATCAGGGAAAATTATGATGAGTATATTGGTTTTGTTATTATACATGGAACGGATACCCTTGCGTTTACTTCTTCTGCATTATCTTATATGATACAAAATAGCAGAAAGCCTATTGTTGTGACAGGTTCTCAATATCCCATCGATCATGAGAAAACGGACGGTGTTAAAAATCTGGCCGACAGCTGTATTTTTGCAGCGGAAAGTGGGATGCCCGGGGTCTACGTTGTATTTAACGGGAAAGTCATGTTTGGAAACCATGTTAAAAAAATAAAAAGCAAGAGCTATGATGCCTTTTACAGCGTGAATTATCCCGATATTGCCACAGTGGAAGATGGGATGGTAGTGAAACATAAAAGAATTGCTGATCCCTGTATGCCTGTAAATTTTACAGAGTGCGTAGAAGATAAAATTTTTATTTTGAAATTTTACCCTGGAATCCGTCCGGCCTATTTTTCTTTTATAAAGGATACCTTTAAGGCTGTGGTTATAGAGGGATACGGTGTTGCAGGCATTCCCGCGGAGTTTATCCCGCTTCTTCAGGAATGGAATGAATATGGTATAGAGATGGTCGTAACGTCCCAGTCTATGTATGAGGGGACAGACTTGGAAGTTTATTCCGTTGGGAGGGCCATAACAAACAAATTCCATGTGATGCAGGGATGCGATATGACATTGGAGGCAGTTTGGACAAAATTGATGTATATCCTGAGTTCTACAACAAAAACTGAAGAGATAAGAAAAAAATTTTATGCTTCTGTACAAGAAGATTGGAGTGCGAACATATCAAACTGAGCAAATAAACATGCATAATTAGTGCACTGCCGTACTAGGGCTTTCCTGTATGAAATTCAATGGAAAGTCCTAGTTGCCTTCACTGTTGCAATAACTTCCAACAAAAGCCCCGCCACAATACAGATTGTCTTATTTCCACAACCCCATCACCTGCCGCCAAGCAGCTCCAGCTTCTTCCTGCGCGGCAGCCGCTTAATAGCATACTCCCGTCGCATAGCCTCCTCCTTCGTCTCAAAAGCCTCAAAATAAGCCAGCTCCACAGGCCTGCGTGCCCGCGTATACTTAGCTCCCTTCCCCGCATTATGGTCACTCACCCGTTTCTCCAGGTCATTCGTCCACCCCGTATACAAACTCCCGTCCCTGCACCTCAAAATATATGTATAATTCATCCATCAAACACACCTTTCCATACCTATCACTATACCACATATCCACATTCTGATCAAAAAAAACTCCCCCCACTGTGGATAACTCCAGCAATTTTCCACCACAGCCCGAAATTTTGTGGATAACTAAAATGTTTTTTTATAACCAGATAACCAAATCCCCACAGCCCCTATAAAGTCTTTAATCTTTATTGTCCGCGTCTCCCATCCGCCTCTCCCGCCTCCCGTCCGGATGCACCCAGCCTGCCCGGCGCATGGAGCAGCCACCCGCCGGGAAGACATCTGGTGTTTTCCTGCGCATCCAGCGTGTGATTAGAAACACTTACAACAAAACAGGAGAATCTTATGGCCAAATCTTGATTTTCAAAATCAAGATTTGAGGCGGCTGAGCTGAGAAAGCATCAAGCTTTCTCAGTGAATCCGCCTGTAGCCATAAGATTCTCCTGTTTTGTTGTTAGTGTTTCTTTCACAAAGCGCCAGCGCTAGAGCGTGTCTAAAAATTCATTGCCGCAATATGCTGCCCCACTTCACGGTCTATTTACTGCCAAATCCAGTCAACGTAGCCCACTACGCCTCCTGTATTTGGCAGTAAATACCCCGCAAACTGGGACAACATCTTGCAACAAGCAATTTTCAGACACGCTCAAGAAAACACCAGATATCTTCCCGGCGGGTGGCTGCTCCATGCGCCGGGCAGGCGTCCCTTTAAGACTCCATAAAGTCCATAGGATTCACAGGAGCCCCATCTTTGAGCACCTCGAAATAAAGGTTCGGCCCTTCCACGCTATAATATTTTGTTGGTTCGCTCAGATATCCGACTGTCTGGCCAGCATCTACATAATCTCCGACCTCCAGCGGCACTTCCTTAAGCTGCCCGTATACTGCGCTGTATCCGTTTCCCATATCCAGGGTAACTGTAGTACCTGTCTGGGCGGACTGTTCTACATTCGTAACAACGCCCGGTGCGGATGCACCGATCATTTCTCCAACCTGGCCCCCGATAATCAGTGCCGGATTGTACTTATACTGTTCCAATGTTGAAAAGTATACCGTTTTGTCCATACTGTAGTTAATCAGTACTGCGCCGCTTGCCGGCCATGTGAGCAGGCTCTCCTCGCTGAAATATACTTGCGCGGTATTTCCTGCTGTCTCCGCATTTCCTGCGGAATTGTCCTGTGCGCTTTCATTCTCTTCTGTGTCATTTTCTGTTGATGTATTACCTTCTGCTTCCGGCAGGACAATATCATTGGTTGTCGTTGCCTCGCTCTTTTCTTTTGTTAGCTGTTCAGTCTGTTCCTCGGCTTTAGCCAGCTGCTGGTTCAATTTTTTATTATAATTGTTGAATGTATATGCTCCAACCATTACAATGACAGCAACAAAGCAGATCACGATTCCGACTGCTGCGCCCTTTCCTTTTAATAAAGATGGCTTTTCATTCTTATTCATATTCATCACCTCTGGCTATATTTTTGCCAGAAAAATGACGCCTTATTCTATTTTTGTAAATATTTCTCCGCCATCTGCCAGATTTGTTCCTTCAAAAAAATTTTGCAGAATTTCTTCACAGCTTTTTCCCTCTTTTGCCATCTCGTTTGCCGGCCACTGGCTCATCCCCCGGC
>NZ_WKZK01000020.1:0-67461 GCF_009680135.1 Eubacterium sp. BIOML-A2 | reverse complement strand
TCAGGGCTGTTTCCCACCAAGAATTTCTAAGGTTCGCTTTGAGCGTTTTTGAAAGGACATGGATGTTCTCCGGGAGGTTTTCAGCTATCCCTTCATGGAGCTGGTGCATCCGACCGGCAGGAAAAGGATTCGTTCCTAAGGTGGAGCCTCAAACGGGGGCAGCGTATGGATATAGAATTGGCGGGACTTTTATGTCCCCATTAGGTGTACATAAGCAAGGGGATACGGTTCCAGTATCAAAATAATTCAATACGCATCTTGAAGATGAAAAGTCACGAATAGCCAATCCACATCCGCTGCCCTGGTCCGGGATCCCACCTGGTTGGCGAGTTTTCCTGCCGATTGGATGAGCCAGCTTCATGACAGGGAGGCCGGGGAGGCGCTGGGGCTGTATATGCCGTTGCGAAATGCTGGAGTGCGCTTAGTGATTCTTGAACAGCCGCTGCCGGATAGGCGGGGAACAACTTGATCTCCAAATCAAGTTGTTGCTGAACCCAGCGCGGGAAATCATCAGATTTCCCGTGATGTGTTCAGCGTACCCGCCTATCGGGCAGCGGCTGTTCTAGAAACACTTAGCAGCACGGGTGCATATCGCAACGGCATATACAGCCCCGGCACCTCCCCGGCCTCCCTGTCATGAAGCGTCCCCGTCCGTCGACAAGTCTAAAGCTAGCCGACTAAATCCCGATTAAGATGTTGGCTGGGGGATAAACAGTAACGTTTAAGTGGATACATTATATTATTCAGTTACAAACTGTTTGCTTAGTTATGCGAAGTATGGTATGCTGAATTCATCTTGAGTGGCCGGTATTCATATCGATTTCAAGCCACGGGATTTCTTTTTTATTCCGGTACTTCATTTTCGAAGTGTTATCCGCAATTAGAACAATTTAACTTTTTACAGAGGAGGAGTCTGCTTATGGCAAAAACACTGAAAGATTATTTTCCGATGATTCGGACAAGAAGGGAGGTGCTCGATGAGATTGGAAGCCGTGAGAAGCAGCTGGCTGTTTTTAAATCCTGGAGAGAAGGGCAGCAGGAAGAATTTCTGAATTTTTGCACAGGAGTAAAAGGCGTAAAGATATTGTATGATTCTTTTTTTAAGGAAATTTTTAGTCCGGAATATCATCCGGAAAGAATAGAACGTTTGCTTTCTGCCATTTTAGGGAAGTGGGTGAAAATCCGCTCTGTACTGCCCAATGATTCAGTTAGGATTGCCGATGAGCAGAGCCTTTTAATTACAGATATATTAGTGGAATTGGAAGATGGTAGCTTTGCCAATATTGAGATTCAGAAAATAGGGTATGCTTTTCCGGGACAACGGGTTGCATGTTATTCTGCAGACACGTTGCTGAGACAGTATAAAAGAGTAAGAAGTGAACGGAAGAAGAAGTTTACATACCACGATATAAAGACTGTATACACAATAGTATTTTTTGAAAATAGTACACGTGAATTTCAGAAGATAAAAGATAGCTATATTCATAGATCACGGCAGATTTTTGATACAGGGCTGGAACTAGAAACGCTGCAGGAGTATGTTTTGATTCCACTTGACATCTTTAGAGAAACGCTGCACAATAAAATAGTAGAGAATGAATTGGAGGCCTGGCTTTCATTTCTGACATTTGATGAACCGGAACGTATTATGCAGTTGATTGAGCGATTTCCTCAGTTCAGGGTTCTTTATGAGGATGTTTATGAAATGTGCCGTAATATCGAGGGAGTGATGAATATGTATTCAAAAGAATTGGCTGAGCTTGACCGGAATACGGTGAAATATATGATTGAGGAACAGGAAAAGGTAATTAAAGTACAGACAGAGGTGATACAAAAGAAAGAGGAGCAGCTGGATATGACAAAAGAACAATTAGAAGCTGCTAAGATATCATTAAAAGAAAAAGATGACCAGCTCAGCAATAATGAGGAAAGGTTAAATATGCAAGCCAGGGAAATTGCAGAGCTGAGAAAAAGATTGGAAGAATTAATAAAGAAAAGTTAAGCATTCTCAAGAAAGTACAGTAACTTTCAGACTGCCGTTGGGTATCAACAAAACAGAAAATAAAGATTAAAACATGATCTCTAAAGAGAGTGAAGAGGGACGATATCGAAAATGGATATCGTTCCTTTTCGTTTACATTATTTTAATGTTTCTGCCAGTACAGCATTGCACTAATAATTCAGCAATAAGCACCTGCTCTCTACACCATAGCTGTACCTGCTTACGCTAGACGTAGGAACCACTACGCCGTCGCGAAAGCAGGCACAACTCTGACGCAGATATCAGGCACTTATTACTGAAAGATTAATGCACTGCTGTACTAGTTATCTGATCACTGCCTACAAATAGACATCCATATCCGTCCGCTCGGTTATCCCTGAGCAACATGAAATCTGACAACAAAAGTGCACCCGCCCCCCGGTGTATCCTGTACGTCCAGATCCAGCCCCTGGGCATTTGCCAGTTCTGCTGCAATGGACAGACCCAGCCCAAAATGTTCTTTGTGGCTGCGGGATCTGTCGCCCCGATAAAAACGGTCAAATATCTGCAGTTTATTATCGTCGGGGATACCCACGCCGTAGTCAGTTACTGAGACGCACACAGAGCCGCTGCAGCAGTCTGCCTTCAACAGAACCTTCCGGCGGGAATTCTGTTCCAGTCCATACGCAGCCGCATTATCCAGAAGAATCGTGAATATCTGCAGACAGAGCTGCGGATCACCCTGGACGTAAGGCAGCGTCTCTTCGGGAAGTTCCAGCAGCAGCCTGGCGTTTTTTGCAAGGAAGACTGGTTCATACAGTTCCAGCAAATGCAGAAGCAGGTCGTCTATTTCCAGGTTTTGCTTATGCAGGGACAGACTTTTGCTGTCTGCAGTAGCAAGAAGCAGCAGGTTTTTGATGAGGGCGCTTCCACGGTCGCATTCACTTTGAATCACAGCCAGAAGCCGGGGGCTTTCCCAGGGCGCATCCTGTATGGCCGAGGCATTTGCCTGTATGACGGCCAGAGGCGAGCGCAGTTCATGTGAGGCTGCTGAGACAAAGTCTCTCTGTTTTTCGTAAGTTTCTTCCAATGGCTGTGTAGAGCGGAGGACAAACCGCCTGCCGCTTAGATACAGCAGGAAGATCCCGATTAGATCCATTAGAAGGTAAAGCAGCCCTGTTTTTAAGATACTTCTGCGGTTTTGGGTTTCATCGGATAATAGGATCATTTTCTTATAACCTGAATCTGTACGGATAATCAGCACATTACCAAGCCAGGTATCATAGTGTGCACCCTTAATACGAAAGACAGAACTCTTCAGCAGGTCTGAGGAAATGGGCTGGGAGCCTTCATAGATGCCCTCTTTTTTGGCTTCGGCAGCCGCACGGTCCAGCAGGGCATCCCGCCCGCCGTCCGGCTCCCAGGCACCGGGAAAAAAGAGCGGGTGCCCGTTTTCTTCTATGTATATCAGCAGGCTGTTCCTCAACTCCATTTCCGCCAGATAAGCGTCTGTAAACTGGGAATCGGTCTGCAGTTTGGATGTCAGAGAAAATAAATTGTTCTGAAATGCAGCCTCCCGGCGGTTATTCTGGGAAAAGGCAGAAAATAAGAAAGCCATAAAAACAACCAGCGTCAGGATCAAACCCGTGGTCAGTGTATATAAAAAGATAAGGTTTTGTTTAAATTTATGAAACATGATGTGCCTCCAGTGCTGCTATTCACGATGCCGTGCACCACGTTGCACGGCATCCGGGCCAGTAAGGTGATGGGGCCGGGCATCTGGCTCTTCGCCGCTGGCGACTTTAAATGAGCCAGATGCGGTTACTATGTACGGTTCACAGGCTGTGCATAGTAACCCTCCAGGCGGTAGCCAAGGCCATGTATGGTAGAAATGACACTCCGGCTGTGCAGCGTTTTCAGGTGTTTTCTTAAGAAATAAATGTAAGTATCCAGATTGCCGTCCTCCACTGCGGCATCCGATCCCCACACGCGTGCAAAGATCTGTTCCCGTGCAAGAACCATTTCCGGATTGCGCAGAAAGTATTCCATCAGCAGCGCTTCACGTCCGGACAACTGCGCTTCTCTTTCCTGGCACCGCAGTGTACGGCTCTCTGGTGTGAAACTCAGGTCAGAAAAGTGAAGCTCCTGATGTTCCTGTAGCACACCCGGACGGCGGGACAGCGCACGGATGCGTGCCATTAGTTCTTCAATTGCATAGGGCTTGACCAGATAATCATCAGCGCCGCAGTCAAGGCCATCGATCCGGTCGTTTACCGTATCCAGTGCCGTAGTCAGGATAACGGGGACGTTTATATGGTTCTGCCGGATAGAACGCAGAATGGAGAGCCCGTCAATCTCGGGAAGCATCCGGTCCAGCAGAATCAGGTCATAGGAATTCTTCATAGCAAAGTATAAAGCCTCACTTCCCTTATAACAGCAGTCAGAAGTGTGGTTTCTGGCCTTGAGCTGTAATTGAAGGGCCTGGCTTAATTCTTTATCATCTTCCACGATCAGTATATGCATCATAATACCTCTTTTCAAAACATTTTGGTGTGTATTAAATATAGTATAACAGATAAATCTCAAAAAAATCTTTAAGAAATAATTCCAGGCTTTCAAGATTTTTTGAGATTCTGTCTGTATGATTAAGAGTATTGATGGAGCATTCTTGGAAATCATCTCACAAAGCCGGGCACAAAGAGTTTCCGAGAGTACTCTGATATAGAAAGGGAGGTACAGCAGTGAAAAACAGAATAAAACAAACACTGGTATTTATACTGGCGCTGGCTCTTACGGCCGGTTTGCTGACAGGGTGCGGCAAAGGGGATACAAAAGATGATAATGCGGGAAAGGGGCGGTATATAGAAAAGGATATTGAACTGCCTTTTAAAGACGGAGAAGGCGGGATCAGCTTCTCCAAATCCAAAGACGGGAACCCCCTCTTGTTTGGGTCCAAAGGATCGGAAATAAACCGGTACGAATATAAAGATGGAGAATGGAAGGAAACTCCGGTTAAATGGATAGCGGAGTTATACCAGGATCATCCCCCGTATCTGGTTGATATGGAGGAGACAGCGGATGGCACACAGGTACTTTTGAGTGTAAATATGGAGACACAGCAGTTTCAGCTGGCCCTGGGAAAAGAGGGCGGTGCAGGGGAAGCGCTGGATGCAGCCTATTTTAAGCAGGAGACGGAGTACGGTACGTCTATGATAGCGGATCTGCTGGTCGATGATGCGGGGAATTACTGGCTGCAGGATATGTACCAGGAGAAGATCGTGATCCTTTCACCGGATACACTGGAAACTGTAAGCGAGATCCAGACGATCCAGTCGGTCAGCAATACACAGAAGCTAATGGCAAAGGGAAGTGACGGGATCGTGGCAGTGAACACAGAGGAAGGAATCTATACTTTATACCAGAGCGGCAGCCTGGCTAAGAAAGGGACACTGAAGCAGGAAAACGGCGAACAGGGACAGCTTTGCAGTGACGGCAGCAACTGGTATACAGTTTCAAAAGACGGAATCAGCAGAAAACAGAGTGGAAATGACATCAGCGAGATAGTGATGGAGGGAAGCATGGGCGCTATGGGCTCCCCTGTAAATAGTCCTGTCTCGGTGGTTATGGGCAATAAAGAAGACTTCTATGTACTATACAGTCAGGACAAAGTGGGAACAAACATCCTGGAGTATTATGTTTTTGACCCCAGTATTCCTTCTGTCCCGGAGAAAACACTGAAAGTTTTCGGCCTGTCAGAAAATGATACTGTGCGGCAGGCAATCATACGGTTCCAGAAAAAACATACCGATGTGAAAGTAGAGTTCCATACTTCCGGTAAAACAGCAGGCGAGGTGAGCACAGACGATATCCGTACTTTGAATACGGAACTGCTTAGCGGGAACGGAGCTGATGTGCTGCTGCTGGATGGCCTGCCGGTTGATTCCTATATTGAAAAGGGAGTGCTGGAAGATCTGACAGACCTTGCTGCTGACCTGACGGGACAGGATTCTTATCTGGAAGAGATTTTGAAGAATACTGCCCAGAGTGGAGGAAAGATTTACGGGATGCCGTTAAAGTTCAAGATACCGATCCTGTTCGGCGACGAAGAGGTAAAAGCAGCTCTGGAATCCATCGATACACTCCAGGCCTATATGGATGCCAATCCGGATGCATCCGTGTTTGGAGTTGCAGACTATGATTATATCCGTAATTTCCTATTCCAGCTGTACCAAGGCGAAATTGTGGATCCTGACGGTAAAATTGACCAGGCCAGGCTGGTGCAGCTTCTGGAGTTGGAATCAAAAATCAGCGTGAATGCACGGGCAGCAGAATTTGAGGGAGAAGAATACAACACTTCTTATGAATATGTTCCTGGGCCGTTTGACAATATTATGGGCGCGGGCATCATGAAATATCCGGACGCAGTGTCCACAGAAGAGATATCCAGTGTGCAGAATATGATACTGCCATACGCAATGATGCGGGAGCTGAACGTGAAGCCGTCCGCAGTTCAGAATATGTATAATCCGGTTGGTGTTGTGGGGATTAACGAGAGCAGCGGTGCGAAAGACCTTGCGGAAGATTTCGTAAAATATTTATTCTCCGAAGAAATACAGTCTGCACAGCTTGACGATGGATTTCCGGTTATGGAAAGCGCGATGGAGGGGCTGGCCGCCGAGGTGGACAGTGAGTATGCAAATTCATTTACAATGATGTCCAGCACGAAGATCGGAGATGATATCGTTGAAATATCCGCAACCTACCCTTCAGCAGAGGAAGTGGACCAGTTAATGGAGCTTGGCCAATCCCTGACAAAACCGGTTAATCAGGACCGGGTCGTATGGAACATTTACCAGGAGACAGCGGACAAATATCTGGAGGGAAGTATTGATGCCACAAAAGCGGCGGAGACAATCGCGCAGAAGGTGGATACCTATCTCGCAGAATAGAAAAAAAGAAATAAGAACGGCATACCTGTTTCTGCTCCCAAGCCTTTTGGGAGTAGGAGGGTTTGTCTTCCTGCCGTTTCTGGATGTGATCCGGCGGTCTTTTCTTCAGGCTTCCGGAAAGGGGTTTGTAGGAGCTCAGAATTATCAGTCGGTGCTGCTAAACGAGGCGTTTAAAAGGGCTGCGGGGAATACTGCACGGTTTATGGTGATCTGTATTCCGCTGCTTCTTTTACTATCACTGTGCACGGCGTTGGCGCTTCGAAATACCGGTGTGTTTCAAAAAGCGGCAAAGACCGGAGTGCTTCTGCCTATGGCTATGCCCGTGGCGTCTGTGGCAGTCTGTTTCCAGATGATTTTTGACAGGCATGGCTGGCTCAACCTACTGCTTCAAAAGTATGAAGGCGGGGGACAGGACTGGCTGGCATCGGACCAGGCGTTCTGGGTGCTGACGGCATGCTATATATGGAAGAACCTGGGATATGACATGGTGCTGTGGCTGGCAGGCTTGAGCGCCATACCACAGGAACAGTATGAGGCTGCCCAGGTGCAGGGCGCGGGCAGGTGGAGCTGTTTTCGGTATATCACAATGCCCCAGATGAAAGAAACGGTATTCGTGACAGCACTTTTGTCTTTTATCAATGCATTCCGCGTGTTCCGGGAAGCATATCTGATTGCAGGGGATTATCCCCACGACAGTATATACATGCTGCAGCATTTATTTAATAATTGGTTTACAAATCTGGACATCCAGAAAATGACAGCGGCGGCGGTACTGCTTATGCTGGGAATAGGAGGTGTCTTGGGCGGTGAGGAATTGTGGAGAAATCACAGAGAAAAGCGGGAGAGGCAGCTCGGTCAGTTATAAATCAGCCTCCGTGAGAGGAGCCGTTGTCCGGCTGTGTCTGATTCTGGTGCTGGCGGTCATTCTGCTTCCCTTGTTCCTGCTGGTTTCCTACTCCTTCATGGGAGTGCAGGAATTGAGAGAACTGTGCGGGCCGGTGCTTTCCGGCCTGGAAGGGATGTCTGGCTTCCGGCTGATCCCGGCTTACCCCACACTGCGTGCATATGTGCGGCTCCTGCTGGATTCGCCGGAATTTTTTACGGCGTTTTGGAACTCGTGTATCCAGACCGGCGGCATACTGGCTGGACAGCTTCTGACGGCAGTTCCTGCAGCATGGGCATTTGCCAGATTCCGGTTTCCGGGAAAAGGGTTGCTGTGGTTTCTCTATATGCTTTTGATGGTTCTTCCCTTTCAGGTAACTATGGTATCCGGCTATCTGGTGCTGAGTGCGGTACATCTGATGGATACGCCGGCAGCAGTGATTCTGCCGGGAATGTTTTCCACTTTGCCGGTATTCATATTGCGAAAGAGTTTTTCCGCCATACCAGGGGAAATGATTGAGGCTGCTAAGGTGGATGGCGCGGGGAGCCTGCGGATCTTTCTGCATGTGGGCCTGCCGCTTGGAAAAGCTGGAATCTTTGCAATATTGATTCTGGGATTTCTGGAGAGCTGGAATGCAATCGAGCAGCCGATGACTTATCTCAAGACAAAGGCATACTGGCCGCTTTCGCTTTACCTGCCGCAGATAACAGCCTCAAAGGCAGCCCTTGCATTTGCTGCGTCTATTATCATGCTGGCTCCGGCGTTGTTATTGTTCTTTTTCGGACAGGATTATCTGGAACAGGGAATTGTTGCATCAGGGATTAAGGAGTAGATCATAGATGGATAAGAATAAAAAACGGGCCATACGGATATTGGCAGTATTCCTGGCCGTGATGGCGCTTTGTACTGTAATTTCCAGAGCCGCTGCATCCGTACTGGTTGCACAGGTAAAGGTGGAGAAAATAAAAAAGGGACGCCTGACTTACACCTGGGAAGGGAAAGGGCAGATCGTACCGGCACAGGAGACAAAACTTTTTCTCTGGCCCCAGCAGCAGGTCGAGAGCGCCGCGAAGGAAGGCAGTACGGTAAAAGCAGGAGACTGTCTGGTACAGTTCAGGGCGGAATATCTCCAACAAACCATTGACAAGAAACAGGCCGAAGTAGAGAGACTGCGCCTGCAGAGGGAACAGCAGCAGGTTTCCGCCCGCGGGAGCCAAAGAGTATCCTCGGCTGCAGGGGCGGCCCTGACGCTGCAGTCTGCGCAGAACAGACTGGCAGAGGCAGAACAGAAGGCGGCAGAGGCACAGGCTGCATACGACGGGGCAGAAGCCGGCGGGCAGGGAGAAGAGGGGACCGGCGGACAGCCAGGTGCGGAAGAAGACCCGGGAATCCAGGAACAAAAACAGGCACTTTATCAGGCGCTCCAGAGTGCACAGGCAGAAGTGCAGTCTGCGAATCAGGCCCTGGAGGACGCCCAAAATGCCTATGACCTGGCATGCCGGGAAGATGCCGCCCAGGAGGCAAATGATGCCAATGCCCGGGAAGCGGCCGAGCTGGGGGTACAGGACCTGAACGTTCAGACAGAGCAGGCGGAGAGTGAGCTTCAAAAGCTCCGTGAGTATCAGGATTCCGGAGGGAAAATTTGTGCGGAACAGGACTGTGTGGTACTGCGGTCAGGAATCCAGGAAGGCGCTGTTACCACCGGATCGGAAATACTGGTTCTGGGAAGCGGAGGCTGGCGGCTGCGTGGAAGCGTAAGCGGGGAAGATAAAGAGCAGTTATCGGCAGGGAAAGAAGTAGAGATTACGCTGCCATCCTCGGAAAAGAGAATCCTAAAAATCGAGTCTGTGGAAAATGCGGACAGCAGCCAAAGCAAAGAAGAGGGACAGAGCCAGAGCGAAGGGCAATCCGGCAGTGGTGCGTCCGGCGAGACAGGAGCATTCTGGTATGCGCCGCTTCCAGAAAGAGTCGAGGGCGTATATAACAAGGCATTTACCTGGACGGCAAAGACCGAGTCTCAGGAGGAATATGAGCAGATGATACCGCTGAGTGCACTGCGCGAAGGCACTGACGGTACGTACTGTCTGATCCTTACCGAAAGTTCAGGCATGCTGGGGACGGTACAGAGCTCTAAAAGAGTTCCTGTAAGCGTACTGGAAAAGGACAGCCAGAACGCCGCTGTTATAGCAGAGCTTAGCAGAGAAGATCAGATTATAGTTTCATCGGAGAAATATGTGGAAGAAGGTGACCAGGTACGGATAATAGAAAACGCAAACTGACATTCTATCTATTGCTTGCCGCAGCGCTGATTCTGGCGGATCTGTGGCTACTCGGCCGCACACAGGCTGCGGAGACGTATTCCGGTTATCTGTCCCTGAGGTACCAGGAGGGGATGGTCCCGGAGGAATCCTTTGACCAGCTGATGGACAGTGAAGAAGCAAAAAAGCTTGCCTCAGCCGCGGTGTGGAAGAATCATGGCCGGAAGGAGATATCCGCAGAGCAGACGGGCAGGAAGCAGCAGGCAGACTGTTACAGTATCAAGGGACAGCCGGAGGCAGTGTTTGGAAAGACACTGCAGTCCGGCAGGTATTTTCTGAGCAGTGAAACCGATGTCTGCCTGCTGGATCAAAAGACTTCTATAGCCCTGTTTGGCGTCAAAGATGCCTCCGGAAATGTAATTCAAACAGGCGGGAAGACCTACCGCATAACCGGAATATTATCAGGAGAAGAGGCTGTCTGTATGATCCCTGCGGAAAAGGGAAGCGCATTTGACGGCATTTCTGTCCAAAGAAAAACGGACAGCAAGTCCGTGCAGAGTATTGTCAGCATGATGGAAGTATATCTGGGAGGATCCCATAAAGAAATCATAGACGGGCAGTTCTACTCGGCCACGGCAAAAATCATATTTGCAGTCAGTCAGGCTATGCTGTGCGCCGCCCTCTGTATTGCCGCTGGGGTATACGCAAAAAAAACCAGGAGACCGGCAGTTCTGTCCAGGTGCCTGGTGGCAGCAGGCTGGATCATGCTGCTGGTAATTGTAATTCTGGGAATCATGTTCTCCGGCCTGGGAAGAGACTATCTGCCCACTTACTGGTCGGATTTCGAATTTTTCAGCAGTCTTTGGAAAACGAAAACAGAGGCTGTCAGACAATTTGCAGCCTTTCAGCAGTTCTGGCCGGAACAGGAGCTGTACAATAATTGGAGGTTGGTTATGGGGGGCGGGGCAGCGATGACGGCAGTGGCTGCAATTGGAACATTATATGGAATCGTAGGCTTACGCCAATATAGAACTGGACAGACTCAGATATAAAAGAGAATATATTCCAACCGGGCAGAAATCCTTTCGGATGACTGCTCGGTTTTGCGTTTTTATCATATAAAATATAAAAATACTATGATATAATAAACGCAAAGTGAAAGCGGCATTTTTACTATAATGATAGGAGTACATCGTAAATGCTGCCTATTGAAAGGTGCCGCTGTTTGATTGGCGGTGTACAAGAGAGCAGAGGAGTGTGAACTATGAGTACAA
Source organism: Eubacterium sp. BIOML-A2 (assembly GCF_009680135.1). NCBI lineage: Bacteria > Bacillati > Bacillota > Clostridia > Eubacteriales > Eubacteriaceae > Eubacterium > Eubacterium sp. BIOML-A2. Next base: position 56,116 of record NZ_WKZK01000020.1, on the reverse strand, counting down.
GAGGCTATAAGTGCCCGTGTTGCGGCGGCAGCCTGGTGTTCAGCAGCGATACCCAAAAGCTTCAATGCCCGTCCTGCGATCATGAGATTGATATGGAAACAGTCCGTCAATATGCGGAGATCGTAGAGTCAGTAGAAGCGCAGGGGGATACATTCGAGTGGGGTGATGATGCCGGGGAGAGCCAGACTGAATGGGGAGTGAAAGAAGAAGAGGGAAGGAAACTTTATATCTGTCCTTGCTGCGGCGCGGAGGTGGATGCCGACGAGACCACCGCATCTACCACCTGTCTTTATTGTGACAGCCCCGTAATACTGCCGGGGCAAGTATCGGGGGAATACCACCCGGATCTGATTATACCTTTTCAGATGGATGAGGAGGGGGTAAAAGAGATATTTAAAGAGTACTGTAAAGGAAAGAAGTTTTTGCCAAAAGCTTTCCGGTCCGGGCGTAAAATACAGGAGGTAACCGGTAGTTATGTTCCATTTTGGCTGTTCAGCTGCCGGGCAAAGGGAACTTTTATTTATGATGCTCAAAAGATAAAAAAATGGCAGGATGATGATTTCGAATACACCCAGAGAGATTTATACCTGGTGACCAGAAAAGGAGATATGTTCTTCGAATACCTTCCTGTAGGCGGTTCCTCTGAGAAAGATGAAAGTTATATGGAATCCATAGAACCATATGGGATTGATAAAGCGGTTCCTTTTGAGGAAGGTTACCTGTCCGGTTATGAAGCAATTCGGTACGATGTGTCTAAAGATGAGTGCCGTAGCGTGGCAGAGGAAAGGATAAAGAGCTCACTTCAAAGAGCTATGAGCAAGTCAGTCAACCATAATGAGTATTATTCTATCTTTCAAAAAAGCTCCAGCATTGCCTGTACGAAAGGGAAGGTGCAGTATGCCTTGCTGCCGCTCTGGACGTTTCATGTGAAATATAAAGACAAAATATACCCCTTTGCAGTGAACGGACAGACCGGAAAACTGTCAGGTGATCTGCCGACTGATAAGGGGATGTACAGGAAAAATATGCTGGGAGTGTTTGCGGGAAGTACTCTGATTGTATATCTTCTTTTGCTTCTTATATTTTTCTAAGTCATAGACTTGCAGCGACATTAGGAATATGAAAACTACATATTACGGAAGAGGGACTGAGAATGAAACAAATACGATTTATGGCAGTACTGCTTATCCTGTTTCTGGTAAATGGAATGCCTGTTTCTGCGAATGAGGAGAGCAGCCTGCCGAAAGTGATTGATGAAGCGGAGCTTCTGTCCGAGGCAGAAGAGGCAGCACTGACAGAACAGATTTATGGCATTGGTGAAGAATATCAAATAGATGTAATTCTGGTAATGAAAAGGCAGATACAGGAAGCTGATTTAAATGCCGAGGCAAAAAATCTGTATAACCAGAATGGATATGGGATCGGGAACGACAAGAACGCAATTATGCTCATAATTGAATTGAACAGCGGCAATTGTAGAGTTGTTCAATTTGGAAATGAAAATACGTTTCTGTCCGGTGGTGATTTAACGCAGCTGCTTAAGAATGTGGCTGCCAATTATCTAAGCCCGGGTCAGTACAGCGAGGGCTTTCAGATTTATCTGGAGGGGATTGCAGAACTATATAGAAAAAAGCAGCCGGCAGACGGAGGCGCGGCCAAAGATACAAGCCAGACTCAGGAGGATGTGAAAACTGCTCCGAAGAAAAAATCTCCCTTAATTTACCTGATTCCCGCAATGATATGCGGAGGGATTATCACCTTAATTTGGAGGGGATTTATGAACAGAAAACCTGAGTCGGAGTATGATCAGAGTAATGCAGATGCATACCGGAACACAGATGCGTTGTTTCATACTCGTAAAACGGCGGTATTCTTAACAAGCGATATCACGAAAAAACCTATTGAAAAGGAAAAGGATCAGTCCGGAGAAGAAAAGAAGAGAGGGTAATATCAAATTCTCAATGGCTATGATATAATAAATGCAAAGCAATATAGCGAAAACGATATTTCTACTAAAATAAGACGAATGAGAATAGGAGTGTGGAAGATGAGTACAAAAGGCTATAAGTGCCCATGTTGTGGGGGGAGCCTGGTGTTCAGCAGTGATACCCAGAAGCTTCGGTGCCCATCCTGCGGCAATATGATTAGTATGGACGCAGTTCGGCAATATGCGGAGACCGTAGAGTCAGTGGAAGAGCAGGGGGATACATACGATTGGAACGAAGGTTCCAAGAGAAGACAGGGAGAATGGACGGTAAAACAAAAGGATGGCAGGAAAGTCTATACCTGTCCGTCCTGCGGCGGAGAGTTGGATGCGGCAGAGACTACGGCAGCTACGAAATGTCCATATTGTGACAGTCCTGTAATACTTCCTGGACAAGTATCGGGGCAATTCCAACCAGATTTGGTTATTCCGTTTCAGCTGGATGAGAACGATGCAAAAGAGGTATATAAAGATTTCTGTAAAGGAAAGAAACTTATACCGAGGGCGTTCCATTCTGAGCACAATATAAAGGAAATGACAGGGGTTTATGTTCCGTTCTGGCTGTTCAGCTGTCATACAAAAGGTACTTTGGTTTATGATGCGGAAAAGATGAAAAGATGGAGAGATGATTACTACGAGTACACTCAAAAGGACTTATATTTAGTTACCAGAGAAGGCAGTATGTTTTTCGAAAATATTCCGGTAGATGGTTCTGCTGAACTTGACGACACCTATATGGAGTCTCTTGAACCATTTGATATGAGTAAGGCAGTGCCGTTCCAAGAAGGCTATCTGTCTGGTTATGAGGCTCTTAAGTATGATGTACCTAAAGAAAAATGTCGACGGCGAGCAGAGGAACGGATAAAAAGTACATTTATAGATGTTATAAACAGTTCAATTAACAGAGGGGAGTATTATAGCATTAGGCAGAAAAGTTCAAGAGTTGCCTGCAATAGGGGTAAAGTCCGGTATGCTTTGCTTCCGGTATGGACATTTAATGTAGAGCATAAAGATAAGACATACCGCTTTGCAGTGAATGGGCAGACAGGAAAACTGGTAGGTGAACTGCCTGTTGATAAGGGACTGTTTTGGAAACATGCAATAGGAGTATTTGTAGGAAGCAGTGTGATTCTAAATTTACTTTGGCTGATTTTTCGTTAGGCTCATGCAATTATGGAGCGATTAGATATTGAGACGACATAAGATGGAAGAGGGATAGACAATGAAAAAAATACGATTTATGGCAGCACTGCTTTGCATGTTTCTGGTAAATGTATTACCAGTTTCAGCTACTGAAGAAGCAAGTCTGCCGAGAGTGGTTGATAATGCAGAAATTTTATCTGATGCAGAAGAATTGGAGTTGACATCGCTGGTCAACGATATTGCTACAGTATATCAGATTGATGTAGTCCTGATAACTGAAAGCCAGAGACAGGAAGCCGATATCCAAGCGGAAGCGGATATGTTGTTTGACACGAATGGATATGGCATAGGAGAAAAGAAAGATGGAGTGCTGTTTGTATTGGATATGGGGAATAGGGAGTGGGCGATTTCTACACACGGAGATACGATTACGCTGTTTTCTGACTACGATTTGAATTCGCTGGGCCAAACTGCAGCACAGAATTATTTTGCCAATGGCCGGTACCGAGACGGATTTGTGAGCTATGTGGCTGGGATTGTAAATATATGTGAGAAAAAAATGAATGTTCAAGGGAACGGACAAAGTGCTGGAAATGAGAGTACAGAGGAAAATGGAGCACCAGCTGCAGAAACGAATGGGGCAACAGATGGAGAAACAAATGGGACAGCAGATAAGGATGAGAAAAATCAGTCATCAAACAGTGCGACAGCAGGTACTAACCAGGATCAGACAGAGATGGAAACCTCATCAGAGTCATCTGAAAATAATGGCTATCCGGGCTTTGCAGGCGCATTAATTATAACCATCATATACATGATCAGAATGAAGAAAGGGATGAAAAAGGCACGTAAGCAGCAAAATGCAGATGTATATCAGAGTAGAGATGCATCAATGCAGATACGTAAAAGCGATGTATTCCTAACTACCAGCATCACGAAAACTCCGGTGAAGCAGAAGGATCCAGATCCACCGAGACGCCCGGATCCGCCGCGCGATTCTGATTCACAGAGATACAGCAGGACAACAACGACAGTTCATACAAGCGATAACGGCGAAACACATGGTGGCGCCAGCGGTAAGTTCTAGATTCAATAAATATACGTCGGGACGTACTCAAATATAAATCAGGAGGTATCTAACTATGGGCTTATTAAAAGCAGGAATCGGAGCAGCAACAGGAGTGCTGGCGGATCAATGGAGAGAGTATTTTTACTGCGAATCCCTGGGGGACGGCATCATTGCTGCAAAGGGGATGAAGCGCACATCCAGGAGAAGTTCTAATAAACGCGGAGAGGATAACATCATCAGCAACGGTTCAATCGTAGCAGTGAATGAAGGCCAATGCATGATGATCGTTGATCAGGGTGAGATTGTCGCATTCTCTTCGGAACCGGGAGAATTTGTATGGGAGAACTCCACGGAACCCTCTATTTTCTATGATGGATCTGAACAGGGAGTGGAAGAGGCATTTAATACCTTTAAAAAGCGTTTTACAATGGGCGGAGACACAGGAAAGGATCAGCGAGTCTATTTCTTCAACACAAAGGAACTCATGGGAAACAAATACGGCACACCGAATCCTGTGCCATTTCGTGTAACAGATAAGAATATAGGCCTGGATATGGATATTTCAGTCCGCTGTTTTGGAGAATATTCTTACCGCCTGAGCAATCCGATATTATTCTATAAAAATGTCTGTGCAAACTTTGAATACGAATTTACCGTTCGGGATCTGGAAAGCCAGCTGAAAAGTGAGCTGCTGAACGCCTTGCAGCCCGCATTTGCACGGATATCAGAAATGGGTATCCGCTACAGTTCACTGCCCGGGCATACAATGGAGCTCACCAATGCATTAAAGGACATCCTGTCCGATAAGTGGAACGGTACAAGAGGAATCGAAATGGTATCCATCGCCATCAGCAGCATCCGGGCATCCGAAAAAGATGAGGCATACATAAAGGAACTGCAGAGATCCGCAGTCTTCAGAGACCCGACTATGGCAGCGGCGTATCTGACAGGAGCTCAGGCAGCTGCCATGCAGTCCGCAGCCAAAAACGAAGGCACAGGTTCAGCCATGGCATTTATGGGGATGGGGATGGCAAACAATATGGGCGGAATGAACAGCCAGAACCTTTACCAGATGGGACAGCAGCAAAAAGCCAGCCAGCAGCACACAAACCAGGCAGGCCAGCCTTCAGGGGCGGTCAGCCAGGCTCCGTCAGCAGACGGCTGGACCTGCAGCTGCGGCTGTACAGGCAATAAAGGGAAGTTCTGCGCAGAGTGCGGCGCCCCAAGGCAAGTCCCGGCAGAAGGCTGGAATTGTTCCTGCGGTACTATAAACAAAGGCAAATTCTGTACAGAGTGCGGTGCGAAAAAACCCGCGGGCGTCCCCCAGTACCGCTGCGATAAATGTGGCTGGGAGCCTGAAGACATGGCCCATCCACCGAAATTCTGTCCCGAATGTGGAGACCCCTTTGATGACGGGGATCTTATATAGAAAAATCATATGAACATCTTCTGCTTACCAGGCAAGAGATAAGACAACTGGGGCTGTCGGGAAATGATATTTACTAACTACATATTGAGGCGGACTATGAAGTCAGGCTGCAATATATAGTATGAATCAATCATTTCCCGACGGCCCCATTCTCTTACTAACTCCGCTAAATGGTATCTCCCCGTCTGATATACCCCGGCCTCTCCGGCGGCGCAATCAGTTCCTTTGCATGGATCAGGTTCGCTCCCTTATCCACAACTTGATTTTCAATATGCACATCCCTCCCAATCACCGCCCCGGGCAGAATCACACAGTTTTTAACAACAGCGCCCTTTTGGATGGTGCATCCCCGTCCGATCACCGAATTCTCTACAGTTCCTTCTATCAGACATCCGTTAGACACAACAGAGGTCTTAACGGCAGCCGTCTCGAAATACTGCGTCGGACAAGAGTCGTTCGTCCTTGTATAGATCGGCCATTCCTCGTCAAACAGATTCATGGCATTCTTATAATTTATCAGCGACATATTTGCGTCATAATAGCTCTTAAAGTCAGTAATTGACGCAAAATAACCTCTGTGGGATACCCCGCGGATATCCAGTTCATTACACTGGTTATTTACAATCTGTGCAAGCGTATACATGGAGGAAAGGCTTTTCGCCTTATGGATCAGCTCAATAAACAGCTCCTTTTTCATGATATAGGTATCCATAAAAATATTTCTGCTCTTTGCTGTTCCGCGGTTTTTCTCTATAGAAAGAACGCCCTTCTGGCGGTTCAGGTTCAACAGGTCGCAGTTCAGGAATGTTTCCTTGGCATTGTCTGTGGCGTGATACAAGAGCGTAATGTCAGCGCCTGAATTTATGTGCGTATCCAAGAGCTTGTCATAATTCTCCGTATACACCATGTAGTTCGGTACAATCACCACATACGGATAATGCATTCTCTCAATGCACTCCAGGTTCTCGAGGAACGCGGCAATATCCGTATTGTAAATATCATTGTCAGAGCTGTTTTCAGAGAAAAGGACACGCAGCTTACCCCGCTTGGAGTTGATGTTATAGTGCCGCCCTGTTCCCAGGTGTTCCACAAGCGAACGCGGTTTACTGCGGGCATAGACCTGGATCTGGTCGATTCCGCTGTTGCTCATATTCGAGATTGGGAAGTCGATAACGCGGTATCTGCCCAGGAATGAAAATGCCCCGATGGTGCGGTATGACTGAAGCCCTTCTACTGAGATGTGGTTTCCGGCAGGATTTACGATTCCAAATGCTTTATCCATATTATTCTTCCCCCTTTACATTTTTAGAAACGAGTTCGATATGCTCGCTTCCTGCGCTGCCTACAACAGCATTCTTACCGACCTTAACGCCGTCGGCGATGAGCGCCCTCGTAATGCATGCGCCCTCCTCAACATCAACGCCCGGCATAAGCACGCTGTCTATGACCTTTGCCCCGGTTCTGACCGTGGCGCCTGTGAACAGGACGGAATTCTTTACCTCGCCGTTGATCTTGCAGCCCTGTGTGATGAAAGCGCGGTTGATATCGGCGTCCGGCCCGACATAATGAGGAAGGGTATATCCGTCTTCCGTGTAAATCTTCCAGGTGGAATCATTGAGATCCAGCTCATTATTCTTGTCCAGGAGATCCATATTGGCTTCCCACAAAGAATCAATGGTTCCCACATCTTTCCAGTAACCCTTGTATTTATATGCGAACAGCTCTTTCCTGTCGTTCAGAAGCGTTGGGATGATATCCTTTCCAAAGTCATGGCTGGAATCCGGATTCTTTATGTCTGCAAGAAGCATTCTGCGCAGCAGCTTCCAGTTGAATATGTAAATGCCCATGGAAGCCAGGTTACTCTTGGGCTGCGGCGGTTTTTCCTCAAACTCTACAATACGGCCGCTTTCGTCCGTATTCATGATCCCAAAACGGCTGGCCTCTTTCATCGGTACCTCGATTACCGCGATTGTTGCGTCTGCCTGGTGTTCCTTGTGATAGGACAGCATCTTGGCATAATTCATTTTGTATATGTGATCGCCTGACAGTATAAGGACATATTCCGGTGAGAAGCTGTCGATAAAATCAATATTCTGGGAAATTGCATCTGCGGTTCCGCGGTAGACGTCCAGATTGGCATCTGCTTTTTCACGCGGCGGAAGGACATATACTCCACTGTCCTGGGCATCCAGCCCCCAGCGGCGGCCGGCAGCAACATAGCTGTTTAATAAAATGGATTCGTACTGTGTCAACACCCCTACGACATCAATCCCGCTGTTGGCACAGTTGCTCAAAGGAAAATCGACAATGCGGTATTTGCCGCCATATGAAACTGCCGGTTTTGCCACCTTATTGGTCAGTTCGTGCAGGCGTGAACCCCGGCCTCCGGCTAAAATCATCGCTAACATATTATTCTGTTTCATAGTGTGTCCTCTCTTTCGTATTACTTGTTCATATTGTACAATTTTTTGGAAGATTTTACAATCCCTTTGTGCAAAAATGAGATAAATATAGACATTTTTTGTTGGAGATAATTTAGGTTTGTCGGCGAATGGAGCGCATAATGAAGGGATAGCATCCAGTCTCCAGGGACTTCTTAGGTCCGGGGCTGAATTTTTGTACAGCCAGTGTGCATTTGGACGAGTCGAATCGAACCCGTGAAATGAATATTTTCTTGTTACGGTATCCAAAATGGGGTATAATCATAAGAGTAAGAGCAGCTTCACCTTACGGTGGAGCTGATTGTAGTTTATAAGATCTGCAGCGGAAGCGGCAGAAGCTTAAATAAGGAGGAATCGATTATGTTGAGGATTGGTATGCTGACGAGCGGCGGAGACTGCCAGGCATTGAATGCCGCAATGCGCGGTGTGGTGAAGGGCGTATGTTCCAAACGTGATGATGTAGAGATATATGGATTTAAAGATGGCTATAAAGGTTTAATCTATGCAAATTTTGAGATGCTGACTTCCAAAGACTTTTCGGGAATTCTGACCCGGGGCGGTACGATCCTGGGGACATCCAGACAGCCGTTTAAGCTGATGCGGGTACCGGATGAGAACGGGTTGGATAAGGTTGCGGCTATGAAGCATACATACCATAAGCTGAGCCTGGACTGTCTTGTGATATTGGGCGGCAATGGTACGCATAAGACGGCCAATATGCTGAGGGAAGAGGGGCTGAACGTGATCACCCTTCCCAAGACGATTGACAATGATCTCTGGGGAACGGATATGACCTTCGGATTCCAGAGCGCAGTGGATATTGCTACAGATACAATTGACAGAATCCACACAACGGCTACCTCACACAGCCGTGTATTTATTATAGAAGTAATGGGACATAAGGTGGGTCATGTAACACTGCATGCGGGGGTTGCGGGGGGCGCGGATATTATTCTGCTTCCGGAGATTCCTTATGATATTGACGTCATTGCTGATGTGATTCAGAAGCGTTCTGCGGCGGGCAAGCCATTTACCATACTGGCGGTTGCCGAGGGAGCGATTTCTAAGAAGGATGCTCAGCTGAAAAAGAAGGATTATAAGGAAAAGCTGGCTAAGAGAAAGTACCCGTCTATTGCCTATGAACTGGCCGAGCAGATTCAGCAGAAGACAGATAAAGAAGTGCGCATTACGGTTCCGGGACATACCCAGAGGGGTGGTTCTCCATGCGCGTACGACCGTGTATTTTCCACAAGAGTGGGTGCCGCGGCAGCAGAACTGATTCTGAAAGAAGAGTTTGGCTATATGATCGCCATGAAAAATGGAGAGACGACTAAGGTGCCGCTTCAGGATGTGGCAGGGAAGCTTAAGACAGTGGATCCGAATTGCAGCCTGATTAAAGAGGCGAAGATGACGGGGATCAGTTTCGGGGATGAAGTGTTCCGGTAACTGGTGAACCGGGGTAACTGGTAAGCTGCGGGATAAATAAGATTAGACAGAGGTGTGATTCATGTCGTATACGGCGCTTTACAGAAAGTTCCGTCCCACCTCATTTGAGGATGTAAAGGGACAGGACCATATTATTACAACATTGCAGAACCAGATTAAGGCAAACCGGATCGGCCATGCCTATTTGTTCTGCGGAACCCGGGGAACCGGGAAGACTACGGTGGCGAAGATATTTGCCAAAGCAGTTAACTGCGAGAACCCGGTGGATGGCAGTCCCTGCGGGGAATGCGCGATGTGCCGATCAATAGCGGCGGGAACGTCGATGAATGTGATTGAGATTGACGCTGCTTCCAACAATGGTGTGGATAACATCCGGGAGATCCGGGAGGAGGTGGCCTACCGCCCCACGGAGGGCCGGTATAAGGTCTACATCATAGACGAGGTGCATATGCTTTCCATAGGCGCTTTTAATGCGCTCTTGAAGACGCTGGAGGAGCCGCCGGAGTATGTCATCTTTATACTGGCAACGACAGAGGTGCATAAGATACCCATTACGATCCTTTCGAGGTGCCAGCATTATGACTTTAAGAGGATCAGCATCGAGACGATATCGGCCAGACTCCAGGAGCTGATGGTGACAGAGCAGGTGGATGTGGAAGATAAGGCGATCCGGTATGTGGCCAAAGCTGCGGACGGTTCCATGCGTGACGCGCTGAGCCTCCTGGACCAGTGTATTGCATTCTATCTGGGGCAGAAACTGACCTATGACAATGTGCTGGAAGTACTGGGGGCAGTGGACACGGATGTGTTCAGCCAGCTGCTGCGCAATATCATAAAGCGGGATATACCAAGGGTATTGGACACGGTGGAAGACCTTGTGATGCAGGGGCGGGAACTGACCCAGCTTTCTTCAGATTTCACATGGTATCTCAGGAACTTGCTTCTGGTGAAAACATCTGATAATATAGAGGATGTGATTGATGTATCTACGGAGAATATGCTGCAGCTGAAGGAGGAGGCTCAGATGATTGAGCCCGATATGCTGCTCCGCTATATCCGTATTTTTTCCGAGCTGTCCGGGCAGCTCAAATATGCAACGCAGAAGAGGGTTATGCTGGAAGTTGCGCTGATTAAGCTGTGTACACCAGCCATGGAAGTGGAGCAGGATACGTTGCTGGACCGCATCCGCGCTGTGGAAGAAAAGTTGGAGAAGGGAATTCCAGCAGGCGCAGTTACGGAAAAGGTTGTTTATGTCAGCGGCGACGGCGGTACGGCTGGCCGGCCTGAAAAGCAGGCAGAACCGGAGCTGCCCAACGCAATTCCTGAAGATATCCAGGAAGTTGTGAAGAACTTCAGACCTATTGCAGATGAGGCCTCCGGAATGCTCCGCACCTTTCTCAAGAAGGCCAGGCTGAGCCTGGGGGGAGACAACCGGCTGATGATTGTGATGCCGGGAACACTGGAGGCAGAGGTGGTTGGCACAGAAGGGCACCGTAAGGAGCTGGAAGAGCTGATTGAGAACCGGATCGGAAAGAAAGTGGAAGTGGAGGTCCGTCATGTAGAAGAAGGGCGGCACTTTGAGGATACATTTGTAGACATCGAAAAGAAAATTAATATGGAAATCATAGTGGAGGATTAGTCATGGCAAAAAGAGGTGGATTTCCAGGCGGCGGAATGCCTGGCAATATGGCAAACTTAATGAAGCAGGCGCAGAAGATGCAGCGCCAGATGGAGGAGCAGGCAAAAGAGCTTGAGACAAAAGAATACACGGCAACAGCCGGTGGCGGCGCAGTAGAGGTAACGATGAACGGTAAGCGTGAGGTACTGCGCGTGAAACTGGAGGAAGAAGTAGTGGATCCGGAAGACATCGAGATGCTTCAGGATCTGATCGTAGCGGCAACCAACGAAGCCCTGAGAAAAGTGGATGAAGAGTCCAATTCAGCAATGAGCAAGCTGACGGGAGGACTTGGCGGCGGAATGCCGGGAATGTTCTAAATATTCTGACAATGGTGCTCAAAAGGGTCAGACCCCTTTGCAGAAGGGTCTGACCCTTTTGGACTACTTTGTTAAGGATGTAACAAAGAAACAGGAGTGATACGAAATGGATTATTACAGTAACCAAATCAGCCGGCTAATCGAAGAGTTTTCCCGCCTGCCCGGGATCGGGACTAAGTCTGCGCAGCGCCTGGCTTTTCATATTATTAATATGCCAAAGGAACAGGTGGATAATCTGGCTAAATCGCTAGTTGATGCGCGCAATAATGTGCGGTACTGCGCACAGTGCTGCACGCTGACGGACCGGGAACTCTGTCCGATCTGCAATAACCCGGATCGGGATCAGAAGACAATTATGGTGGTGGAGACGCCCCGGGATCTGGCGGCCTATGAGAAGACAGGAAAATACAACGGCGTTTATCATGTCCTTCATGGAGCAATATCCCCCATGCTTGGTATCGGGCCGGGAGATATCCGGCTTAAGGAGCTTATGGAGCGTCTGCAGGGGGATGTCGATGAGGTGATTATAGCCACCAACTCCAGTCTCGAGGGGGAGACGACGGCTATGTATATCAGCAAGCTGATTAAGCCTACAGGGATTAAGGTCAGCAGGATCGCCAGTGGTGTTCCGGTGGGCGGCGATCTGGAGTATATAGATGAAGTGACCCTCCTTCGGGCTTTGGAAGGCAGAACTGAACTGTAAGCAGATGAATCAGGTACGAAGGAAGTGGGATGATGTATAAGAAAAAGGTGACATCTTCAGATGTGGCGCGCAAAGCGGGGGTATCACAATCCACCGTCTCCATGGTCCTTAATAAGAAGTATAACGTTTCCTTTTCAAAGGACGTGGTGCACAAGGTCGAGGAAGCGGCCCGGGAGCTGGGATATGAACTGCCTAAGAGAAAACGGAAAAAGGAAAATAAGCGGGAAAAGCTGCTGGTTGTGCTCTGTCCTAATCTGACAAACCCCTATTATGTGATGCTGCTGCAGGGAATCGAATCCCGCGCGACAGAGCAGGGATTCGGGCTGTTTGTCTGCAATACACAGAGGAACCTTGAGCTGGAAGAGCGTTATTTGAAAATGATGCCGTCGCTGAACCCACAGGGCGTGATCTATACCTGCAACCCAAGCAGATGTTTTATGCCCATTGTGGAGGAAATGTCGGAGCGGATTCCATTTGCCATCATTAATAATCAAAATGAAAAGCTGGATGTGGACGCCGTAGAGCTTGACAATTCCAAGCTCGGCAGAATTATGGCCCGGCACCTGTTGGAACTGGGGCACAGGCATGTGGCATATATAGCGCCGCCTTTAACAGTAAGGCAGAAGCAGCGCTCAAAGCGGGTGGAAGGATTTCTTAAAGAATTTAAAGATGCGGGCCTGGGGGAAAACGTGATTATCAAGGCTGCCAATGAGCAGATTGATAAGGATATTCCGGGAATTGATTCTGAGTACAGAATCGGGTATGACCTGACTAAGGAGCTGCTGGCGGAATATCATAATCTGACGGCCATTGTAGGGCTGAACGACATGATTGCCTTCGGCATCCTGGATGCTCTATATGATGAAAAGTACAGAGTACCCGGCGATATGTCCGTAATGGGCTGTGACAATACACTGTTTGCAAGAATGCATAACATATCCCTAACGACGATAGAGCACTTTGTAATTTATAAAGGCCGGGATGCCTGTGATATTATTATGAAGAAAATAAAGACGCGGGACAAGCAGTATTCCGAGATGGAACCTGTCAGCATTTATCATGTAGAGTATGAACCCCGGATCGTTACAAGAGGGACGACCTCATATCCCCGAAGCAGAAAAAAGAAAAATTAATGCGGTGGAAAAAATTATTATTAATAATTCAATTAAAAAACAATCGTGTTCATAAAAGTTCGCCTTATAAACAACTGTAAAAGGCGTGTATGAATTTTACAGGGGTATTATAGAGGAACAATAACCACTTGAAGATAATTAATATTTTGATTATATTAATAGAATGAAATTATTAATAATTTTCGGGCTATTGACCCGCCCTATACGAGCGCTTATAATTATAATATAGAAACTAAGGGATTTTCGTTCAAGGAGGAACAAATCATGAAATTTTTTATCGACACAGCAAAAGTAGAGGATATTAAGAAAGCTAACGATATGGGCGTTATCTGCGGAGTAACAACGAACCCTTCACTGATCGCAAAAGAAGGACGAGTTTTTGAGGAAGTAATCGCAGAAATCGCCTCGATCGTAGACGGACCGATCAGCGGCGAAGTTAAGGCTACCACAACAGATGCAGAAGGCATGATTGCAGAAGGCAGAGAGATTGCGAAGATTCACAAGAACATGGTCGTTAAGATTCCGATGACAGTAGAAGGCCTGAAGGCATGTAAAGTCCTTTCTTCTGAAGGGATTAAGACAAATGTAACATTAATCTTCTCCGCAAATCAGGCTCTTCTTGCGGCGAGAGCCGGAGCCACATACGTATCTCCGTTCCTGGGACGCCTGGATGATATTTCGGTACGTGGAACAGATCTGATAGCAGAGATCGCACAGATATTTGAAGTTGCAGGCATCAAATCAGAGATCATCGCAGCAAGCGTGCGTAATCCGATCCATGTAACAGACTGTGCACTTGCAGGAGCAGATATTGCAACCGTTCCATACAGCGTGATCGAGCAGATGACACATCACCCATTGACAGACGCAGGAATCGCAAAGTTCCAGGCAGATTACAGAGCAGTATTTGGTGAATAATTTAACAAACAGGGGCAAAGGGGTCAGACCCCTTATGAAGCAGGAGGAATTTCAATGAATAAGTTAGAATTGATGAAGACTGCAAATGAGGTCCGCAAGGGCGTTGTAACAGCAGTCCACAGTGCAAAATCAGGCCATCCAGGCGGTTCTTTATCCGCAGCCGATATTTTCACATATCTGTATTTTGAAGAAATGAATATTGATCCGAAGGATCCTAAGAAGGCGGATCGTGACCGTTTTGTATTGTCTAAAGGGCATACGGCTCCCGGATTATATTCCGCACTGGCTAACAGAGGATATTTTCCGGTTGAAGATCTGAAGACACTGCGCCACACCGGCTCTTATCTTCAGGGACATCCGGATATGAAGCACATTCCGGGTGTTGATATGTCATCCGGTTCTTTGGGACAGGGAATCTCGGCAGCAGTAGGTATGGCAATCACAGCCAAGCTTTCAGGAGATGATTACAGGGTATATACCCTTGTCGGTGACGGCGAGATCCAGGAAGGACAGGTATGGGAGGCTTCTATGCTTGCAGCACACAGAAAGCTGGACAATCTGGTTGTAATCGTGGACAATAATAACTTGCAGATTGACGGAGCAATTGATGAAGTTAACTCACCATACCCGATCGATAAAAAGTTTGAGGCTTTTAATTTCCATGTAATTAACATTGATGGAAATGATTTCGATCAGATTGATGCTGCATTTAAAGAAGCGAGAACTGTAAAAGGGCAGCCGACTGCAATCATCGCGAAGACGGTAAAAGGAAAGGGCGTTTCCTTTATGGAAAATCAGGCTTCCTGGCATGGAACGGCTCCTAATGACGAGCAGTATGAGGTTGCCATGAAAGATTTAGAGAAAGTGGGTGAAGCATTATGTCAGAAGTAAAGAAGATTGCAACAAGAGAAAGTTATGGCAATGCTTTGACTGAACTTGGAAAAGAACATGAAGATGTGGTAGTACTGGATGCAGACCTTGCAGCAGCGACAAAGACAGGTGTATTCAAAAAGGCATTTCCTGAAAGGCATATCGACTGTGGCATTGCCGAGAGCAATATGATGGGAGTTGCAGCGGGGCTGGCAGCAGCCGGGAAAGTGCCGTTTGCCAGCTCATTTGCCATGTTTGCGGCAGGGCGTGCTTTCGAGCAGGTGCGCAATTCCATCGGATATCCGAAGCTGAATGTAAAGATCGGCGCTACACATGCAGGGATTTCCGTAGGAGAAGACGGTGCGACGCACCAGTGCAACGAAGATATTGCCCTGATGAGGACGATACCGGGTATGGTTGTGATTAATCCGTCCGACGATATAGAAGCAAAGGCAGCCGTGAAGGCAGCATATGAACACGTTGGGCCGGTATACATGCGTTTCGGAAGACTGGCCGTGCCGGTGATCAACGATAATCCGGACTATAAATTTGAGATCGGAAAAGGGGTTGTGCTTCGTGAGGGAAAAGACCTCACAATTATCGCAACGGGCCTTCCTGTAGCAAACTGCCTGGAAGCAGCGGAAATGCTGTCGGCAGATGGAGTCGATGCAAAAGTGATTAACATTCATACCATTAAACCTTTAGACGAGGATTTGGTAGTTGTAGCTGCGCAGGAAACCGGCAAAGTCGTTACAGTTGAGGAACATTCCGTAATTGGGGGACTGGGCAGTGCTGTGTGTGATGTACTCTCAGAGAAGGCGCCCACAAAAGTTATGAAGATCGGCATTTATGACACTTTTGGAGAGTCAGGGCCGGCAGTAGAACTGGTTAAGAAATATGGACTCGATGCTGAAAGTATATATAAGAAAGTAAAAAGTTTCCTTTAGGTCCTAAAGAATATGAAAGGGGTCATACCCTCTCCGCAGGAGGGTATGACCCCTTTGAATTTTGAACTACCGCTGGCTTGTCTCCAGAGTCCCGCAGTACTTATCTGTAAAGGTAGTGATCCACCCCTCTTTTGTCCGGGGAACACGAAAAAGCGTTACCGGCCACATGTGGCTCAGGATAATATCTTCCTCCTTGTGGTTAAGCTCAAAAAACTTTTTCGCATGCTTAAAAGCACATTTTGGATGTGTCATTCCGTGAAAGTGATCTCCGGTCCGGGCGGCATGTGTATGCCAATCATATAGAAACAAGTCGTGAAGCATACCTCCACGGGCGGCCGACCGCGCATCAAGCTGAAAAAATCTGCACCAGACATAGTTGTAATAAGCGACATGAAGGCAGTGCTGATAGCAGCTGGTATGGCCATGGTGAGGATACAGCTTCATACGTAATACAACGGGATGCTCAGCAATATCCTTAATGCATTCATAAAATTCATCCCCCCAGTCCCGGCGCAGGTCTTCCTTCTTATAGGAAGCCTCACGGCGGAGGTTATGCAATAATTTATTTTTAAATCTCATGACAGACACCTCTAAGTATTTATTTATGTGTAAACATTATCTATAATTTATATCCAAATTTATATCCATAATAACACTTCATATATTCAGTTTCAATTTTTCATAGAAAATTTAAGAAAAATATGATATTCTATTATTAATCTGATTCTATTCTTTAATGCAAAAAAAATAAACCGTTCGGGAGAATATCCGATCATCAGCGGCGAAAGCCATTCCCATTATTTTCAATTCCATTTCGGAACAACAATTCACAGTAAGCATTTTTAAAAATTTACTTTAGACAATTGTTTCAGGCAAAGACAGAGGAGGAGTTATATGCCGAGAAAGAACAGAAGAGAGAGCAGAACAGAAGTCTACCATATTATAGCCCGCGGCAACAACAAAGAAAAAATATTTGAAAAGAACAGTGACAAAATAGCATTTATGAATATTTTGAAAAAAAGGCAGGCAGACTATTTAACTGAAATATATGCCTACTGCGTTATGTCTAATCACATACATATCATGATGAAAGCCAGGTATGACATCCTGCCCAGGTTCATGCAGCGCATCAATTCGACATATGCTGAGTACTATAATGCCAAATACGACAGAACTGGACACGTATTCCAGGGACGTTATTACAGTGACTGCGTAGAAACAGAAGAATATTACTGGTGCTGCCTGCGTTATATCCACAATAATCCGGTCAAAATTAACCTGGCAGCACACCCTTTTGACTATGAATTCAGTAGTGCAGCGGAATATCGCGCGGGAACTGCAGAGCTCATAGATGAGGGCTCATACAACATGTTAAGAACCCGATTTCCCAACCCGGAGGACTTCTGGGGATTCCATCGCCTGTTTGAAGAAAAATCATTTCTCGACACCGTTGAAGATGAGAGGATTCATAACTATGAACGAGTTAGAATTTTAGTTCAGAAATACATGTTCGAAAAACAAATTGAAGATATTCAGATTGTATTAACAGTCAGGAAGATAAGGCGGGAATTCCTTGAAACATGCATGCTGGATACAGGACTTTCAGAGCGGAAAATTGAGAATATTCTGAAAACGGAGTGCAAAGGGGTCAGACCCCTTCACAGTATTTTTGTCGAACGCACCTGACACCAAGCGATAAATTCAGCCTTTTCGTTATGCTATGCTTATGAAAAATTTTATTCAGAGGTGAGTGTAATGGAGAGACAAATTCCTAAAAATGTGCGTCAAATCGGGAATGTCAGTGACAGCCCGAAGATTTATGTAGAAGATTATGTAGATACATTTTTCGCCCAGTTGTGCGAAAAAGCGGGGGAGGGACCGATCGGTGCATTCCTGGTAGGAGATATCCAGAAAACAGATGATGAGGAGTATGTATACATATATGGAGCGATCCAAATGCACGATTTAAAATTATCGGGCAGCGATTATGTAATAGACGAGGATACATGGAAAACAGCCTACGAAGACTGCAAACAATATTTTGAAGACGGAGAGATGCTGGGCTGGTTTGTTGCGCATCAGGGGGTACCGCTGACGCCGGAACACAGTACGGTGAAGCTCCACAGAAAATCGTTCCCGAAGAAAAACACGGTGTTTATCATGAAAGATCCTGTGGAGAAGGACGAGGTGTACTTTGCACTGAAGTTCAATGATCTGATGGAAATAGGCGGACACTATACATATTATGAAAAAAATCCATGTATGCAGAACTATATGATCTCGACTAGAAAGAAGAATGGGGTGTGTCCCTCGGAAACTGTTGAGGATAGAGCTGCAAAGGACTTTCGCAGTCTGGTTAGAACCCGCGAGGAACAACAGCAGCAGAAAAGAAGCAACCACCTGATGTACGCTGTCAGTGCGTGCCTGGTGCTGATCGTCATTATCATGGGTGTCACCACGATCAACAATTTTGACAAAATGAAATCGGTGCAGACCGCTTTGAACAATCTCACGAGTACCACGTCTTCGGACAAGCAGCCTGTGGAGGCGAAGGAGACCAGTGGGAATGTAACAGCAGTTACCAATGAACCGTCGGGTGAACCACTGCAGCAGGAGGCCGGGCAAAAGGATGCTCAGGAGGATACCGGGCAGAAAGACGATGAAGGACAGGCTCCCGCCGATTCGGATCAGCCGCAGGATACTGACGAAGGCGGTCAGGATGCCGATGCGGCGAAAACAGACGCGGGTGTCAACGGCAGCGATGGCGTATATATCGTGGAACAGGGCGATACACTGGCAATAATAAGCCGGAAAACATATGGAGATGTCACCCATGTGGATGCGATCTGCAAAATGAACGGTCTGACGGATGGAAATCTGATTTACGTCGGGCAGAAATTGCTATTACCATAAAATGATGTTATAATCTTTTGGTAAGACGAAAGAATGCATTAAGGGGACAGACATGACGCAAAAGAAAAATCCATATTTGAAACTGGCCGGCCCGGTGGATTTGGAGAAAATAAAACAGTCGGCAAAGCGGCACAGAAAAGATGCGGTAAAGCGATGGAGCATAGCCGCTCTGCTGATCATCATGATCGTAAGCGGATCGTACCTGCTGGTAAAAAACCGGTCCTACACCAGTGTACGTACGGCTGCATCATACGAAGAAGAAACCTCGGACACCAACCGGTATGCCCAGTTCGGCGACGGAATCGTGCGTTACAGCCGGGATGGTATCGTATATTTGAACAGAAAGAATGAAGAGCAGTGGATTCAGCCATGCCAGATGAAGAATCCGGTGATCGATGTCAATGAAGAAACATTTGCCGTGGCAGACAGTGGAGGCAACGCCATATTGGTATTCACGGAAACGGGCCTGAAAGGCGAGATGGAGACGACGCTCCCAATTGAAAAAATGTCGGTATCCAGCCAGGGAATTGTAAGTGCAATCCTGAAAAATGAAGGCGCCCCAATGATTGTATCATACGATGCCACGGGAAATATTCTCGTAGAACATCAGGCCACATTGAACAGCACGGGGTATCCGCTTGCTCTGGACCTGTCACGGGACGGCATGACACTAGCCGTTTCCTACTTGTCAACGAAGGACGGAACTGTGAAGTCCAGAGTTGCCTACTACAATTTCGGCGAGGAAGGCAAATCCAGGACCGATTATGAAGTGAGCATGGAGGAGTACGACGGGAGTATCATCCCGGAGGTATATTTTATGGACGATACCACATCTGTTGCGGTCAGTGACAGTTCCTTTATCATATATGAGGGAAAGGAAACGCCGCAGAAGAAAAAGGAAGTGGAGATTAATCAGGAAATAAAAAGTGTATTTCATACAGACAAATACATAGGCTTTGTGCTATTGAATAAGAATAAGTCGGGCTACGAGGCCCGCCTGTATAATAAGTCAGGCAAACAGGTCATGAACAAAGCATTTACCGGAGAGTACAGCAACGTCAGAATGCATGAGGATGAGATCATCATGTTTGAGGGAACCAAGTGCTGTATTATTACAAAGAACGGAATCATGCGGTTCAAAGGCGACCTGCAGACCAATGCATTGGAAGTCATCCCTGCGAGGGGAATAAACAGATACCTGGTGATGAGCGCCGATGAACTGAGAATCGTTTATCTGGTGAAATAGGAGAAGATATGAATAACTGGTTATTAATCATGGTCGGCGTTATATTTATAATCTGCATGGCAGTGGGATATCTGAGAGGCTTTTTCAGAATAGCGCTTTCTTTGTTATCCGTTGTGCTTACAATCGTACTTATGATTGTACTGAACCCTTACGTAGCACACGCACTGACCAAATATACACCGATTTCTGAAATGATAGAAACAAAATGCACTGAGGCATTCATGCCTGAGATCTCGGCAGATGAACTGTCAAAAGTGGATTTAAGCGGTACCCCCCTTGCCGGGCTGAGCGGAGACGATCTGGCGAACCTGAAAGAGCTGGACTGGGAACGGCTGGGGATTACTGCAGAGGATGTCCTTAAGGTAGTGGGGGAGATTCCAAAAGACGCACAGATAAAGCAGATCGAGAATTCGGCGCTGCCATCCTTTATGAAAAACATCATTCTGGAAAATAATAACTCAGAGATATACAGCGAGCTCAATGTATCCAGCTTTCCGGAATACGTGGCCTCCTATATATCCAGAATGGTTATAAAAATAGTATCATTTCTGGTGACATTCCTGCTTGCCATCATCATCGTAAGGGCATTGATGGCCGCTGTGGATATCATCGGAGAACTTCCGGTCGTGGGCCTGCTCAACCGTTTTGCGGGTGCACTGGCAGGAATTTTTGTGGCGCTCCTGATTGTGTGGATTGCGTTCCTTATCCTGACTCTCGTATATACGACGGCAGTCGGTAAAATGTGTTTTGACCTGATCGAGGACAGTGCAATACTGACGTTCTTGTATGATAAAAATATCCTGCTTCAGAAATTACTGAAGTTTTAATATAGATGCAACAAAGTTTTTTGGTGTTTTAATATATGGGGTGCTGTAAAATAACTGGGGAACCAGTTGTTTTATGGCGCCCTTTTATTGGAACTGAATTGTAACAGCTAAGGTTACTATATCTGATATAAAATATATAAGAAGATTCATTTACAAACTTGAAAAAAATGGATATAATGAAAATTGTCGTAACAGTTCAGCCAAGCCTGAATTGTTACAAAGTGTCAGCCTGTTTCAAATATTTTGCTGATTATGATACAACTTAGAGCATAATAAATTATTGGGAGAAATAAGATGGGATTTTATCAAAATGCATGTAAGCCCGAAGGATTAGACGGGAAAAAGATGATTCATCAGATGAACAGCCGCCACATCGCTATGGCAGAGTGGGGCTTCAGCCATATTACAATACACGAAGGTGACGCAGCTTTAGATATTGGCTGCGGCGGCGGGGTAAATATAAAAACGCTGCTTGAAAAAAGCGTTTATGGCAAAGCAAAAGGGATTGATTACTCGGAAGTCAGTGTAGAAGAGTCCAGGAAGATGAATGAAGAGGCAGTTAGATCCGGACGATGTGAAATACTGCATGGAGACGTGATGGACCTTCCGTTTACGGACGCATCGTTTCATGTGGTAACCGCATTTGAGACGATATATTACTGGCCTGACCTTTCCAAAGCCTTTGCACAGGTATATAGGGTTCTAAAAGAGAGTGGAATTTTTATGATCTGTAATGAGTCCAACGGTGAAGATGAAGAAGGGGAACAATGGGCGGAAATCATTGAAGGGATGACGGTATATAATTCTGAGCAGATTCAGATTTTATTGCAGCAGGCTGGATTTGCAAACATCAAAATAGATACAAATGATAAGGGCTGGCTCTGTGCAGTTGGAGAGAAAAACAGCAGATAGGTTATCGCGGACGTATCTGCGGCCTCTGTTGGGGAATAGGGGGGATCCGGAGTGTGCGGTCAACACTCCAGATATTTTACCATAATATATTCCTCCTGATTCTCACGTACAACCTGAAAACCTAGATCAAGATACATTTTTGCGGCATAATTGGCCTTCTGAACAGACAGGGAAACCTGTCTGTAATTATTTTCTTTTAGTAGAGAACACATGCTTTTCATCAGAGCGGTTCCGATTCCAATACCCCGGTACTCTTTATAAACAGAGACGGCTAATGACGGAGTTTCATCATCTATATGCCCATAGTCGTTCATAATACGTACCCAGACTGCCCCCACGATTCTACCGCCGGCTTCTGCCATCAGGCATTTATCAGCCTCCTGTGTGCCGAAGCCAGAGACATAAACCTGGAGATCAGGCGATGCTGTAACGGATCTTGGCGGCGCTTCTGTTCCATCCGGAATAAAGATTGCTTCGTACAAAAAAGTATCTAATAAAGGGTATTCTGAATCAGTTATTTCACGTATCTGGTAATTCATATCCATCCTCCTGATTAGTGAATTCATTGCATCTGTTTAGTGGGATAATCTATACAATTATTTATCTTAACATATCTATTTCTCCATTAAATCCAGTATAGCATGATTATAATAAAAAAGAAAAGAAAGTTGGATAAACATATAGAAACTAAAACGTATCTATGTAAAACATAATATGGGAACATCTAATACATAGAGCCAGGATGTATGGAAAAACAGATAATAGGCGATGCGATACATAAGGGATGGAGCATAGGAAATCGAATATAGGCAGGGTATATAAAAATCCCCGGGCTGGAATAGCTCGGGGATTCTAATGATTTTAACATACAGTACGTCTTTTCACTACCAGCAAAAACATAATGGTCTTTTAGAGTTTGAACAGACGTTCTGCATTGCCATGCGCAAATTTTTCCCGGTCCTCTTCGCTGATACTCGGACAATTGAAGAGCTTATCAGCTCCTTCAACAGAAGCAAACGGATAATCTGCAGAGTATATAATGCGGTCAGCACCAAGGACTTTTACACAGAACTCGAAGCATTCCGGTGACTGAATACCACTGGATGTAACATACATGTTATTGCGCAGATAATAGCTTGGGTCATGCTTAAGTCCTGCAAATTCTTTCGGCATAGCGGTATCAAAACGATCAACGTAATAAGGCAGTAATTCTCCCCAGTGACCAAGGATCATCTGAAGATCCGGGTGACGGTCAAATACACCTGACATAACCATATGCAGCATATGAAGGCCTACATCTGTATGCCATCCCATACCATAGCGGGAGTATGCAGAGACCATTTCGTCATTAAATCCGGAATAGCACAGCGCTGTGATCTCTGCCGGCGGAGCTCCTGGATGGAGGTAAATAGGTACATCAAGTTTCTCGCAGGCTGCGAGAAGATCTTCAAATTCAGGATCATCAAGGAATTTCGTTCCGTTTACACGGTTCCCGATCAGGCAGCCGACAAATCCTAATTCTTTCACTGCACGTTCCAGCTCAGGGGCGCACGCCTCCGGAACTGCCGTTGGAATTGCCGCAAAGCCTGCAAAACGATCCGGGTGGCGTTTTATAGCCGCTGCCAGAAAATCATTGGCTTCCTTACAGTTCTGCACAGCTACTTCAGCTGTCCAAACCTGGCCGAATGGAGTGGATAGTACCTGCATTGTCACGTCATCCTGATCCATAATTCCAATACGCACATCGTCAAGATCTGTTGCACACGCTGGATTGGTTAACCAGGGGGCTCCGAGCATCGTGCCCTGTTCCAGCGGCGGTAATCCTTTCGGTGCAGGTGCACCAGGCTTTGGCGGCATAACAAAATGTTCTTCTGCTGCGATAATCTTCATAAATCATTCTCCTTTTTAATATAATATTTTTTTATTGATATTAATGCTGCATTAAGTTTAATTAGCGGCTGCTTTACTAACAACTGCTTTCTCTTTATTGGATGGAACTTTTGGTGATCCCCACATCCCCACAACCCATTTTGTAATAAATGGACTTACAAGGCCCGTAATAACAATGGCCAATGCAATCTGTGAACCTGCTGTGCCGATATATGCCTCATAAGTCGGGTCGGCAGCCAGCATTGCGGGTACTGTCATTGCGATACCGGCTACGCTGCACCAGGCTGTACCACAGTAACCCGGACGACGATTGATAACTTTGTCTACAAAAAGCATAATTACAACGTTGATAATCAGGAATACAACGGCTAAGAGAACACCTGATAAACCTGCTTTTAAAGCACTGACAAGGTTGATTGACGAGCCGAAGCAGGCTCCCATAAATGGAATCAGGATCGGGGTGGCAGGCTTCATCATTTTAGCAAAATTCGGGTCAATATTTCCAAGCAGCATTCCTAAAAAGAAAGGAACTAATATGGTGATTACACTCATAATATCAAAAGCTCCGCCCGTTGCTGTTGCTAAAATCATGATAGGGAAACAAGGCATGGAAGCCAGATTCATTACTGCAAAGTTTCCTAAATCCGCAGGCTCGCCATAGTCTGCTGCTAATCCCATGAATACTCCGGGGTTTGTACTGCAGATAACCGTAACAAATGCAACTGCACTGATTCCCCAGATACCGTCAACACCAAACATTTTTACGAAGAGAGTGCCGAATCCAAAAGCAATTGCAAATTTGGCTATCGTGAGAGCACCGCATCTTTTGAGAACAGTTCCTAAAGTCTTAACATTAATACCTGCACCGGTAGCAAACAAGATGATCCCCGCAACGGTCAATGTACCTGTTTTATACATTGCGGTTGTCATTCCTCCGAAAGAGGTCAGTAAGTCGGGAAAGATGGTATTAATTAATGCCACAGTAAACATCGGGAAAAGCAATGATCCACCTGGTATCTTCTTAAAAATTCCATAAATATCTATCACTGTATTTTTCTCTCCTTTCAATAACTAAACATGGTTAACATCTATTGCATCGGCCTTTGCTTTTTCTTAATATTAACAGTTAAAAACACAGATTTCGACCATTAAAAAAATAAGTTTTGTTGGTTAACCGTCACCCCTCTTTTTTGTGGTGAGTAACCGGAAGAAAACCCACAAAGTAAGCGAAATTGATTATTATAAAAGATAAGGTATTATGCTATAATTTATAGAGCTGGTAAGGTTGATGAGAAAGAAAAGCAGAGAAGTGGAAGGGAGATTTCTATGGCAGATTTGAGGAAAAAAAAGACCAAAGCACTAATTCAAAATGCATTAATCGAGTTGTTAAAAGAGAAGAGTATTCATTGCATTACAATTACAGATATATGTGCGAAAGCCCAGATTAACCGCTCCACATTTTACAGCCACTATGAAGATATTAATATTTTTTTGGAACAGACGATGACAGAAGTTGCGCAGGGATTAACAAAAGCGGTTTCAGACTCCTTTGAAAATCCAAATAAGCTGATGAAAAAAGGCGAGGCATACGAATGCTACTACAACTGGTTCTGTCATGTTCGGGATCATGGTGAACTATTTTCTTTACTATTAGGTCCGAACGGTTCTTTAGAATTTGATGCATTAATTCTGGAGCAGGGAATCGACTGGTATACTACGATGCTGCGCCCCATTGCCCATAAATTCGAGGATATCATTCCGCTGGATGTTTTGACGAATTATATTATCGGTGCGCACTATGGGCTTCTAAAGTTTTATATAAAAAGTAATTTTAAGTATAGTGCAGAATATATGACCGAAAAAATGGTCAATCTGACTTTTACCGGAATTATACCGATGCTGGGGATACTGAATGAATAAAGTCTGCTATTTATATGCTTTAATTACGGATGGAACAGAATTGTGCACCACAATACTAAAATATTCAATTAAACGTTCTTTATCATATTTTTCTGGATGCCGGAATAAGTTAATCAGCATACCAGCAATACCTTCGGCATAAAGATCGCATAAAAAAATCCGGAAATCATCAGAAATGGTGGTTTCCATTTTTGTTTCAGTAGTTCTAATAATTGTTTCGATAATACCAATAAAATCCTGATAGAAAAAACGTTTTAATTCATCCCTTCCGACAGAGTCGTAGATACAGTTCAGAAAATATGAATTTTCTTCAACATAATTAATTACAAAAAGAAAGGCATCCTGATAATCAATAAGAAGATCAAATTTTTTTACTACTTCAATCGCTTCTTGTTCCAGCATCCACTTCAATAATCCATAAATATCTTCAAAATGATAATAGAATGTCTTGCGGTTAATGTTACATTCACGAATTAATTCGCTGATCGTGATCTTAGAAAATGTCTTATGCCTCATTAATTCTTTTAAGGCGTCACATATAGCCTTTTTTGTTCGTAACGAAGTTTCTTCGTGCGTCATTTTTCGAATCTCCTTTCACAGATATCCATAAAAAAATCATATATTTATTATACAACTGACCATCAAAATAGCAAGGGTTCTGCATTATGATTTGACCGTCAAATGAGTGCCATTTGTCCGTATTTACACAGATAAGGCTGGTTTGACCGTGGAATGACAACCGCTATTTTCCTATAATTAGCTCAATCGGAGGTGAAATTGTATGGAAATGACCTATACGGTTCAAGTAAAAGTTCCGCTTGGAATTCGGCACGGCAAAATGCGGCTGCAAATAAACAATGGAATCATTGCAGGAGAATTGGAATTACTTGGTTCAGTTGAAAAAGTAGAAGGGGTTCTATCGAAGAACGGAACTATTCGTCTGAATGGAAATCTTGCATCTCCGATCCGGTGCATTCCATTCAAAGGAACAGGCACCATGAAAGATGGCGCAATCCATATGAAGCTTGTGCATGGTGAAGCCGATTACCAGCTGACAGGAAATCTGTCGGACGGGAAAGGAGAAAACAAAGTATGAAGAAGTTTTATCAATGGGTTGTAAATCATCCCTCAATTATTATTACAACATTTGCAGTTCTCTTCATCATCTGTGCATTGTGCAAACAAATGGTATCTGTAGATTATGATATGAATGATTATCTGCCGGAGAACAGCCCATCCACGGTTGCACTTGATCTCATGGATACAGAATTTGGAGGCGGCATTCCCAATGCCAGAGTCATGGTAAAGAATACGACAGTGCCGGAGGCCCTGGAATATAAGGCGGAAATCGAGGCAGTAGATGGTGTAACTGCGGTCACTTGGCTAGATGATGCTGCGTCTATGGAAGAACCATTAGAAACCATGGATACAGATATGGTGAAGAACTATTATAAAGATGGGAATGCACTGTTTTCCGTTACCATTGACAGTGAAAAAAGAATGGATGCAGTCAATGCAATCCGTGACCTGATCGGAGAGGATAATGCCATGACAGGCAGTGCAGTCTCCACTGCCGCAGCAACACAGAGTACGGTGAAAGAAATATCAAAAATAGCAGCAATAGCGGTACTTTTTGTTTTGCTTGTACTGGCAGTCACAACAACATCATGGATGGAACCTATAATTGTTATGATTGGCCTGGGGCTTGCGATTATGATCAATGCAGGGTCAAATCTCATTTTTGGAGAAATCTCATTTGTAACCAATGCGGCCGGAAACATCTTACAGCTCGCGGTTTCGCTTGATTATTCTGTGTTTTTGCTGCACCGTTTTACAGAATGCAGAAAGAAGACCTGCAATACAAAGGAAGCCATGATTGAAGCACTGTGCATGTCAACATCTTCCATACTTTCCAGTGGTCTGACAACTGTTATTGGATTTCTGGCATTATGCCTCATGAAGTTTCAGATTGGGCCGGATCTTAGAAGAGCACTTGCAAAAGGGATTGCAATCAGCCTGCTTACCGTATTTGTATTCATGCCGGTTCTGATCCTTGCAACATATAAGTGGATTGACAGATTTGAACACAAGCCGCTTTTTCCATCTTTTAATAAGTTCGGAAAATTGGTGCAGAAAGTGATGATACCAATGGTTATCCTGTTCTTTATCGTGCTGGTACCCGCATATCTGGCTTCTAATTCAAACAGTTTTTACTATGGGGCGTCTGAGATATTTGGACCGGGCACCCAGTTAGGAGCAGATACAGAGGCAATAGAAGATATCTTTGGAAAAAGTGATACCTATGTGCTGTTAGTTCCTAAGGAAGGCAAGGCTGCTCAGAAAGACTTGTCAGATGCATTGCATGACATTCCGCAGGTAAGCGGCATCATTTCCTATGTGGATACCGTTGGGATGGAGATTCCGGAAAGCTATCTGGAACGTTCTGTTTATGAAAAACTTTGCTCAGATAACTACGCCCGCATGGTAATTTCTGTGGATGCGGATTATGAAGGCGCAGAGACCTTTTCACTCGTGGAGAAGGTGAGAGATATGGCAGAGAAGTATGATCCCGGAGAATGGTATTTGGCAGGAGAAGGCGTTTCTACCTATGACCTGATGGATACGATTACCGCGGACATGGTAAAGGTAAATCTTGTTGCAATCGGCGCGGTATTCCTAGTACTATTACTGTCGTTCCATTCGGCTGCACTGCCAGTAATTCTGGTATTAAGTATTGAGACTGCAATCTGGATCAACCTTTCCATTCCATATTTTGCAGATTCAACGATTTTCTATATCGCTTACCTAATTATCAGTTCCATTCAGCTGGGTGCTACAGTCGATTATGCAATTCTCTTTACAGACCGGTATAAGGAATACAGAGAGACAATGCGGAAAAAAGAAGCAGTTATAAATACAATTTCAGCAGTAACTGTATCCATACTGACATCAGGAAGTGTCCTGACAGTCGTTGGCTTTCTGCTTGGGATTATTTCAACTCATGGATTATTGTCACAGCTTGGTTACTTCCTGGGAAAAGGAACCTTGTGTTCGTTAGTGGTTGTATTGTTTGTTCTTCCAGGTTTACTTTATATCTTTGACAGGACATTTGTGAAACATGGGGGTGCAAAAACACAAAAACGTATCGAAAGAGTAAAAAAATAACTGAGATATGGGAGGTATCAGATCATGAATAAAAAAAGAATAATTGCAGGAGTGCTTGCTGCATCCGTCATGATAGGTAATATGGCAATGACAGGCACAAGCGTTTATGCATCAACACCATCAAATGGTCAGAAAGAAGAAGTCGTATATATTATGACAGATGCCAATGGAAAGGCGGATACAGTAGATGTGGTCAATATATTTGGAAAAGGCGATATCATGGATTATGGAAATTATAGTTCGGTAAAGATGTTGACTGCAGCCGATACGATCACACAGAATGGAGATACCATCACATTCTCCACGAATAAAGATAAAGTGTACTATCAGGGTACGATGAATGATGCACAAATTCCATGGAATATCTCCATTACCTATATACTGGATGGAAAAGTACGGTCAGCAGAGGAGCTTGCGGGTCAGTCGGGTGCATTAAAGATTCAGATACAGATTACAGAAAATACAAAATGCAGCAATGATTTTTTTAACAACTATGCGCTGCAGGCAGCATTAACTCTTGATACAAAGCGTTGTAAGAATATCACGGCAGATGGAGCTACCCTGGCAAATGCAGGTGCAGACAAACAGATCAGTTATACCATTCTTCCGGGAAAAGGACTGGATGCAGTTATAACCGCTGAGGTGGCAGATTTTGAAATGGATGCCATTGCAATCAATGGAATAAAACTGAATCTGAATATCGAAATTGATGATGCAGAGCTGATGGGCAAAGTAACAGAGATCATGGATGCATCTGCAAAGCTGAACGATGGTGCAGCAACCCTTTCGGATGGAACTGCAAAATTAAATGATGCAGGAGGAAATCTCAGCAGTGGTGCAGACTTACTCTATGACGCTACAAGTACATTAAACAGTGGAATCAGTTCCTTAAGTCAGGGCGCCCGTACTATGCAGGAGGGATTAGATACATTAAACGCCAAGTCTTCTACGCTGACCAGTGGTTCAACACAGATTAAAGAGGCGCTTGCCACAATGCAATCCAGTCTTGCAGATGTGTCTGTCTCAACAGAACAGTTAAAACAGTTAACGGACAGCTCATCAGCTATCAGTCAGGGAATCAGTGACCTGTATGATGGTGCGGTTACCTTACAGACAAATCTGTCCTACGAAGCCTATAGAGGCGCCATGAATCAGAACGGGCTCAATATTGATGATTTAAAATATGGAAACAGTGCTGCAATTACCACCCTCTCCGAACAGATGGCAGGGCTGCAGGCACTTTTAAATGATATTCAAACGGCATATCCACAATATGCTGAGGATGAAACGCTGGCAGCGCAGGCGGCACAATTAGAAGCACAGATTACAAGCCTCTCTGAAATAGCCGGATTATTAAACGGGAATAATGCAGCCATCGGAGGTACAGAAACCTATCTGAATACCGTCTCATCTGGTGTGGATTCACTTGTCAGCGGTCTGTTGGATTTAAAGGACAAATATGAGACATATGACGCTGCAATTGTGGCACTTGCGAATACATTATCTGGTCTGGCCGTGAATATGAGTTCCTTGAAAAACGGAATTGAGCAGTTGGTTACCAATTATGCAGCATTCGATTCTGGTATCACGGAATATACGAATGGTACGGCAGCCATTGCAGCGGGTTATTCAGAACTTGTGGATGGTGTCAGCACGTTAGCCGCCGGCAGCAAAGAACTATTGGAAGGAACAGGAACCTTGAAGCAGGGGACATCAGATTTATATGATGGTATGATTTCTCTGGGTGATGGTGCAGCAGATTTAAATGATGGAACCAGTGAATTTTATGAGAAGACATCAGATATGGACACTCAGGTGGAGGAGAGTATAGAGGAAATGATTGCTTCTATTTCCGGGGATGAAACAGAGACGGTTTCATTTGTGTCTGATAAGAATAAGAATGTGAAATCGGTTCAATTTGTGATCAAAACATCAGCGATTGAAAAAGAAGAGGCAGTTATAGCAGAAGATACTACAACTACAAAGTTGAATTTCTGGCAGAAATTACTTCATCTATTTGGGAAATAAAGAACAAACCGCGTCAACATCACGCGGAAACACACTCTGGGATATAAAAAAATCCTGTAAAATAATTTACAGGATTTTCACAGCTCCCCGAGTTGGGCTTGAACCAACGACCCTTCGGTTAACAGCCGAATGCTCTACCACTGAGCTATCGAGGATTATGATTTGATTGTCTCCCAGTGCCTTTGCACTGGGTGATAGTGGAGAATACGAGAGTCGAACTCGTGACCTCCTGCTTGCAAGGCAGGCGCTCTCCCAACTGAGCTAATCCCCCATGAAATGTTATTGTTCCCAACAACTTTTATAAAATACCATATTCCATGGGAGCTGTCAATATATTTTGTGATATTTCCTTGATTTTATACATAAAATTCTCAATTTAATTTTAAATATAGAAGTAGGGCTGCCGTTAGTCTTCATAAAACAAACGGCAGTCATTCTTATTTTAGCAGCAGTATCTTATCCTCCGGGATCTGAAGATAATCAGGAATTCCCTTTTCGTCCAGCATGCCCCAGTCATTTCTCTGTACAAACCAGCATATTTCCTCCGCGCCATCTTCAGCGCCTTTCAGAAAATATTTTCGTTCGAACTGCAGTTCCGCCATGCTGTTCACCTTTACGGGAATGCAGTTTTTGGCCGCAGCGCCCCACCGCGGAATAAAATCGTGAGCACGGACTCCAAGATACCGAATATCCCCGGGGATTTTCAGATGTAAATCCAGTGCTACTCCCCAGTCAGGCGCCATTAGGGTGTTTGTCCCCAGGTGGGTGACCTGCGTGATATTTTTACAGCCCGTGAGCCTGGCTGCTTCTTTCCACTGTGGATTTGCAAATATTTCTTTTGTCCTGCCGCAGCAAATGACCTGTCCGTCGTCCATAATCAGGAGCTCCTCGCTGAACCGGTAGATCTCATCCCTGCTGTGGGATACCAAAATAACGGTGCCCTCATAATCAGCCAGGATTTCGATCATTTCCTGCTGGAGCCTGTCTTTTAAAAACACATCCAGTGCGGAAAATGGTTCATCCAGCAGGATCATATCCGGCTCGTATGCCATGATTCTTGCCAGAGCGGCTCTCTGCTGCTGGCCGCCGGACAGCTCCCCCGGCAGCCGCTTGCCCAGACCGCTCAGCTGGAACTTCCCGAGCATTTCCTCAACTCTTTTGTCCTGCTCAGCCTTCGTCCCTTTTAACCCGGCGGCAATGTTAGCCTTTACAGTCATGTTTGGAAAAAGGGCATAATTTTGAAACAGGTATCCCACATTTCTTTTCTGGGGCTTCCAGTTTACTTTTTTTTCAGAGTCAAAGACTACTTTTTGATCTACGATAATTCTGCCTTCATCCGGCGTGACAATTCCGGCTATACTTTTCAGCGTCATGCTTTTTCCGCACCCCGAGGCGCCCAAGATACCGATGCGGCGGTTGCTGCTTTTCAGGTGCATGTCCAGTGTGAAACTTCCCAGTTTCTTTTTAAAGGTCATTTCAACAGCCATGTCAGTGCTCTCCCCTGTCCGTTTCCCAAAGCCCGCTTTTTCCTCCAGTTTTCCTCAGTAAACGTATCTCGCCCAGTTCCATGCCCTTATCAACTGCCTTACACATGTCATAAATGGTGAGCAGTGCGACGTTTACCCCGGTCAGTGCCTCCATCTCCACGCCGGTCTTGCCAACCGTCTTCACAGTGCATATGGCCTCTATTGCACAGCACTGGTCGTGATATGCAAACTGAAGCTCTGCATTTGTCAGATTTAACATATGGCACAGAGGAATCAGTTCGGAGGTTCTTTTAGCGCCCATAATGCCAGCAATCCGGGCCACTCCCAGGACATCTCCCTTTTTAATATCTCCGGTTTTTACCAGTTCGTAGCATTCCCTGGACATCCATATCATTCCGCTTGCAGCTGCCTCACGTTCAGTATCCTGCTTTTTGCTGACATTTACCATGATGGCATTGCCCTGGGTGTCAAAATGTGTAAACTCTCCCATATATTGCGCCTTCTTTCCCGCCTTATTCTGCCCTGCCGCCCCTTATATCAGCCGTGCGGCTTTTCTTTGTTAAATCATACCTTACTCTATTTAAAATGTCCAGACGGTATTACTGTCTACAGATTTTCTTTGAGATACGCGCCAGGCATTTAGCTAGTGTTAAGAATCATTTCACACTAATTTTTTTTATCCTGGGGAGTGTCGAAAACAGAAAAAGTTTCGTATTTAGTGTTATAATTTTTTAAAAGAAAAGAAGTGAAAAAGGTTTTGAAGTATGATTGTGCCATAAGGAAAGTAAAGGAGGTGATAAATATGGTACATGTAAGTTCAAAAGAACAAGTTTATGAATATCTTGAGAAACAGACAAAGAAATTTGATATGAAATATGTATCATCCTATACAACGGTAGATATCTGCAATCAACTGCATATGTCGAGGTCTCTTGTTTCCTTATACTTGAATGAAATGGTAAAGGAAGGAACCGTTATCAAAGTGAATTCCAGACCGGTATATTATCTCAACCGTCTGGTATTGGAACAAAAGTACCACATGCAGATTGAAAAAAATGAATATCTAAGTATTTTAGAACTTACAAAAGAAATTGAAAAATTTGTCTCAAAGGAAAGTGATTTTGACAAGGCAATTGGAAACGAAGGGAGCCTTAGTTACTGTATTGCACAAATAAAGTCTGCGCTGCTGTATCCGGGCGGGCTTCCGATTCTTCTGAAAGGGGAAATGGGGAGCGGAAAAACATTTCTGATGAAGTTAATCCAGGAGTACTGCGTCAACCATAAGATTTTAAAAAATCCTCAAAACTTTCAAAGAATCAAATTCAGTTCCAGGGAAAATGCACTTTATTATGAAGAATTACTTTTTGGAAGTGAAGACACGGAAGGCGGCCTTAAGGCCGGACTGCTGGAGAAGCTGGACGGAGGGATTTTGTACTTGGAAAACATCCCGGAGCTGGATGAGCGGCTTCAGGAAAGGCTTGCGGATTATATTACGACAGGGGGGAAGAACAGAGACGGAGAAAAAAAGAGTGCAAAGAGAGTTGGTGTCCGGATGATTTTAAGTATGGACATCAAATCAGGCAGACGGATGTCGCCCGGTCTCCTGGTGAATATCCCCGTGGTTTGTGAAGTGCCCTCATGGATTGAAAGGAATGAGGACGAGAGGAAAGAATTTATAGTCCGCGCATTCAGGGAAGAGCAGGACCGGTTGAACCGCATGATTTATATTTCTGAAAAGCTGATTTTCAAGCTTGTCAACTACCGGTTTGAAAATAATATTACGGAACTTAAAAAATGTATCAAAATGATCTCGGCAAATGCATATGCACAGTGCAATTCACCCCAGGAAATGAGCATCTACCAGTATCATCTTCCTGCCGGTATGCTGGAAATATTAAGCCCGGATGAGAAAGATTCCGCTATGGTCCGGCTGGATATGATTCAGGCAGACTCTTCGGGGGACAAGATTTTGGAAATGTGGCAGAATCTTGCGGACAATTATAAAGAGACAATAGAAGTGGAAGGTTCTTTTTCAGAATTTTTAGAACGAAGCAAAAGGACGCTGAAACACTATTACGATATTTTGATTTTTCAGGAGTCCTTTCTGGATACCCGGCTGCATCCGTTGGAAAATATTGTGGCAGGTATGATTGCAAATATCAGAGGAACATATCATATCAATTTTCCGGCCAATTGTTCGTATGTGATTGCCAGAATGCTGATTGCCCAGCAGAATCACAATTCAAAGATCAAAATCTGGGAGAGGGAGAACCAGGAAAGAATTCAGAAGATGTATCAATTTCTGGTAGAAAATATGCCGGATCTCCATTATTTGGCTGATTTGCTTGAAAAGCAGATTTTATCAAATATTAACATGGTGCTCTCTCCCATGAACCGGGTATTTATTATGATTAATATTCACTCGTACAATAACAAATTAAAACTCATGGATACCACAGGGATTGTGCTCTGTCACGGGTATACCACAGCAAGTTCCATTGCCGATGTGGTGAACACAACACTCCAGGCGCAGCTTTTTGAGGCGATTGATATGCCGATGGAGAGCTCCATTGATGAAGTGATTCAGAAATTATCCGTATTTATTAATGAAAATAAATATTTTAAAAATATTATCCTGATGGTAGATACCGGCTCTCTCGAAGGGCTGGGCGATATGATAGACAGAACGGTGAATTTAGGAGTCATTAATAATGTGTCCACGATCCTGGCCCTGAATATCGGAAATATGATTCTGGCAGGGGACAATATGCAGGATATACTGGAGACAGCCTGCCGGGAAAATCAATGCCGCTTTAATATTATCTCCAGAGAAAAAAAGGAGAAGGCGATTGTTTTCACAAGTGAAGTAGGAAAGAATATTGCGGAAAAGTTAACTCGAATGTTTCGCGGAAGCCTGCCCAAGTCTATTCCTTTGGAAATGATAGCATATGATTTTGACAAATTGGAGCAAAATGGAAGCAGTGACCTGCTTTTCGAAAAATACGAAGTAGTGCTGCTTGTAAAAACACTCAGCCTAAAGATAGAAGAGGTCAATTCAGTTTCTTTGGAGGAAATCATTAACTTCAAAAAGATCCATATTGTGGATCATGTACTTTCAGACTATCTGAATCAGGAGGAGATTGAAAAGTTTGACCAGGCGCTTTTAAAAAACTTTTCGCTGCAGTCCGTAATGGAAAATCTAACAATCTTAAATGCCCAGAAGTTACTGGATTATGTCAGTGATGCCACTATGCTGCTGCAGCACATGCTGAAACGAAAGTTTCTGAGCAAGACAGTTGTGGGGATCAATATGCATATCTGCTTTTTGATTGAACGGCTTGTGACAAAGACACCGATAGAAAAATACAAAGAAATTGAAAAATTTAAGGGAGAACAACAAGAGTTCATCCGGATTGTAAATGAAAGTTTTCGGACACTTCTGGAACAGTATAATGTGAAACTGCCGGACAGTGAAATTGCGTATCTGTTTGAATATATAAAAAATGATGTGGAAGTGGAAGAAAACGACAATAATTTTTGATAACAACTCTATAAGGCAGGAAAAGGCCGGATTCATGAAGTTCCTGTCCCCAGAGATGTTGAATATAAAGGAAAGGAGCTCACATGCTTAGATTGGTGCTGGCATCCCACGGCAGACTTGCTGAAGGGATGAAAAATAGTGCGCAGTTTATTGCCGGTAAAACGGCAGAGATATATACAATCTGTGCATATTTAGAAGATAAAGTAACTTTGGAGAGTCAGATAGATGAATTATTCAGCAGATTTGCTGATACGGATGAAATCATCGTAGCGACGGATATTTTTGGGGGGAGTGTAAATAATGAATTTCTTGCCCGTATTCGGAAACAAAACTTTTGGCTTGTATCCGGCATGAACCTGCCAATGATTGTACAGCTGACGATGATCAAAGAAACGGATGATATCCAAAGTAAAATAGAAGAGGCCGTGGAAGGCGGAAAGGAAATGACCTGTTTCTGCAATCCAATGGTGGAGGATATGTCTAAGGAAAAGGAGGAATTTTAAAGGAGTGATATACAGGGAACAACTATACGCCATGAATATTCATTACCGGTATTATGATTTGGAGTATTTTTTTGAAAAATGCCAGAATATGCAGTTTGTGAATGCAGAATTATGGTTGTGCCCCCAACATTTTTACATAAACAGTTATTGGAGTGAGAGTTCTGATAAGCTGAAAAAACTAATGGAAAAGTATGGCGTAAAAATTGCCTGTCTCTGTCCGGAGCAGAATAATCCAAAACCAAACAATATCGCAGCCAGATCAGAGCTTTTGGTTCATAATACGGAAATGTATTTTAAAAAGGTCATCAGTCTGGCCGGTGAAATCGGCTGCAGAAAAGTGCTGGTGACGCCTGGGTGGAATTATCATGACGAAGAGGCAGAAACAGCAAGGGCCAGATCTGTAAAAATGCTGCGGCGGCTGTGTGATTACGCTGCGGATCTGGGGATAGAACTGGCGTTGGAAAGTATCTGGAATAAGTCTTCGGAAATTGCTAATACAAGGGAGAAGATTCAGGTACTGAAGGAAGCGGTAAATCGAAACAATCTGAAGCTGACCATTGATCTTGGAGCATTGGGAGCTGTGGGAGAATCCGTGCAGGAGTGGTTTGATCTGTTTGGAAAGGACATCATTCATTGTCATTTTACAGATGGAAACCCGACCGGACATATGCCATGGGGACTGGGGCAAAGAGATATGAGGTCGGTTCTGAAGAGCTTTGATAAAAATAAATACAAGGGAGGCTTTTCAATGGAATATGTGGATTCCAGGAGTTTTAAAGAGCCGGAAAAATGGGATGATCAGACGCTGAAAAAGTTTGAAGAGTGTACAGAAAGAATGGGAGGTTATGCAGATGATTAAATTATGCAGGGTGGACCATCGTCTGCTGCATGGACAGGTAGCCTACGTCTGGTGCCGTTCGCTGGACGCAGATGCGATATTAATTGTGTCAGACGCAGCCGCTAAGGATGAAATGCGGATGGCA
The DNA here is from genome assembly GCF_009680135.1 of Eubacterium sp. BIOML-A2. Taxonomy (NCBI): domain Bacteria; kingdom Bacillati; phylum Bacillota; class Clostridia; order Eubacteriales; family Eubacteriaceae; genus Eubacterium; species Eubacterium sp. BIOML-A2. The sequence continues at coordinate 18,623 of NZ_WKZK01000020.1, read as the reverse complement.
ACAATGCGGCTTGCAAAGCCGTCAGGAATAAAGCTTGTCATTAAAAGTGTGGAAGATTCTATTAAAGCGATTAACAGTGGAGTAACAGATAAGTATAAACTGCTGGTTGTTGTAGAGAGCGTGCGGGATGCACACTGCCTGGCAAAACAATGTGAGGCCGTGAAATCAGTCAATTTAGGCGGCAGTAAAATCAAGGAAGATTCGAAAAAATTAGATGTTGCCTTTTATGTGACAAAAGAAGAATGCACGCTGCTGAGAGAAATGCTGGATGATTCGGTCGAGCTTGAAATCCGGCAGGTGCCGGAAGATAAGAAGAAAATGGTTACAAAAGAAATGTTGGGCTAATAAGGAGGGAAAAACAAATGTTACAGGCACTTTTGGTTGGTCTTGTAGTATTTATCGGAAAAGCGGATTATTTTGTGGGGACCGCGATGCTTGGCAGGCCTCTGGTACTGGGGGCGCTGGTTGGAATTATCCTGGGAGATGTCAAGACCGGCGTCATGATCGGCTTCCAGTTGGAACTGGTATTTATGGGAATGTATGCCATTGGGGCTTCCATTCCTCCGGATATGATCGTTGGTTCTGTACTGGGTACTGCTTTTGCAATTACAACAGGGAATGGAATGGAGACTGCAATTACGATTGCCATGCCGGCAGCAATTTTATCCGCATTTGTTGTCAATCTGTTTTACGGAGTCATTACACCGATAATGGCAAGGGCGGCAGACCGGTTTGCAGAAGAGGGAAAGTATAAGAAAATAGAAGCAATTTTCCTGTCCAATGGTTTCCTCTTTGATCTTACATTTGCAGTGATTGCGTTTGTTGCATTTTTGTTCGGAGGGGATGCTGTACAGGCAGTAGTATCTGCGATTCCGGGCTGGCTGACATCTGGAATTACCATTGCAGCAGGAATTCTTCCTGCACTTGGTTTTGCACAGCTGATCAGCATGATCATGTCCAGAAAGGTTGCGGTATTCTTCCTGTTTGGATTTTTATTAAGCGCATATTTGGGTGTGTCTACGGTAGGTATTGTATGCTTTTCAGTTGTAATAGTAGGTATTTTACTGATTGCAAAAGATTTTATGCCGGCTCAGAAATCAGCAGTACAAGGAGGGATAGATGATGACAACGAATTCTAGAAAAACATTGACAAAGAAAGAACTGAAAAAGGGGTTCTTTCGAACATTTACCACTTCTCACGCATGGCATTATGAAAGGCAGCAGCACATGGCATTTGAGTATGCCATGATTCCTGTAATCAATAAACTGTATGACAAGGAAGAGGACAGGATTGCGGCATATGAGAGGCATATGGAATTTTATAATTGCCAGACCACAATGCAGCCTTTTATCTTTGGTATCACTGCCGCCATGGAAGAAGAGAATGCAAATAACGAAAATTTTGATACCTCTTCTATCAGCGCGATGAAAGTATCTTTAATGGGGCCGCTGGCAGGTATCGGAGACTCCCTGATCGCCGGGACTCTGCGTATTATTGCAACAGGAATTGCGGCAGGGCTATGTATGAGCGGGAGTATTCTGGGACCGATTTTGTTCCTGCTTATCTATAACATTCCGACAATTGCATTGCGTTATTTTGGTATAAAGTTCGGGTATGGTCTTGGAAATAAGATTATCAGCAAATTGTCAGAATCCGATTTAATGAATAAGCTGACCCTGTCAATGTCCATTGTAGGGTTGATGGTGATTGGAGCCATGGTGGCTTCCACAGTGGCGGTGACAACTCCCATTGCATTTAATATCAGCGATACAAATTTTTCGCTGCAGGAGACATTGGACAGTATTTTCCCGAGTTTGCTCCCGCTTGCCGTCACGCTTGGCTTGTACAAGCTGAATAGAAAACATGTGAATGTTTTAGTGCAGGTGATTGGAATTATGATATTGGCAGTTATATTGGGCGCTCTAAAAATTTTAGGATAACATAATAGTGGAGGGAGACAAGACATGGAATATTGTTTAGATACGGGTGATTTGGAAATGGTAAAAAAGGTGGTGGATCTATACCCGGTCCGGTGTTTCAGTATGAATCCGAGTATTGCTGTCCGCTGCCTGAAAGGGACGGGGAGAACATTTCTGGAAAATGCCAGAATGATACGCGAAGTCATCGGAGAGGAGTATCCCTTTTATCTCGAAGCGATGGGGGATACGGCGGAGGAAATGATAGAGGATGCGCATAGAATCCGGGAAGAAATCAAGGGAAATACGTTCATAAAGATTCCGGCATGCCCGCAGGGGTATAAGGCGATCCGCCTGTTAAAAGAAGAGGGGATCTTATGTTCCTGTACTGCTATTTATGATTTTAACCAGGCAATGCTTGCGGCAGAAGCGGGCGCTTACTGCGTCGCAGTATATGTCAGCCGTATTGACAATGCCGGAGGAGATGGAATCGGAGTCGTGAAAAAAATAAAAGATGCCTTTGTGCTGGAGGGACTGGAATGCAAGGTGTCGGCTGCATCTCTGAAAAGTGCAGTTTATTTGGAAAAAGCAGCTTTGGCCGGTGCAGATAATGTTACGGTTACTCTGGAAATGCTGGATACAATGGCGGTTCATCCTATGACACAAAAGACGCTTGATACTTTTAAAGAAGACTGGGAAGGGTTATTTGGAAAAGGAATCCGGGTAGCAAATATGGAGAAATAGGACGCGGCCGGTAGAAATGGCAGGATAAAAAAAGAATGAGAAGAAATACAAATTACCGGGCATGGGGGTCCGTAGGACATTACATACAGGGCCCCGGCCTTTTGGAAGAGATTGAAAGTTACGCGAGTGAATTTGGACAAGCACACTTTTATATTATTGATGTATTTTTTTATGATGAGTGGAAAGAAAAACTGAAAGCTTTGTACCGGAACAGTAAAAGTACGTTCAGCTGCGGGGCGTATGAAGGAGAGATAACACACCGCAAAATTTCAGAATTTCAGAAACAGGCAGTGGGAACTGAAATTGATACAGTGATTGCAATCGGAGGCGGTAAATCCATCGATGCTGCAAAGGTGACCGCGGCCCGGATGGACTGTGCGCTTCTGATCTGCCCGACAATTGCATCCACAGATGCGCCAACCAGTGCGATGTCGATTCTTTACAGTGAAGACGGTAAAATGAATGAGATAATGCTTCATAAAAGGAATCCAGATCTGGTGCTTGCAGACAGCAGGATAATTGCACAGGCTCCGGCAAGGTTCCTGACTGCGGGAATGGGCGATGCGCTGTCAACCTATTTTGAAGGTTTGTCAAATATACAGAGCGGACATGAAAATTATGTATGGTGTGATAAAAAGCCGTTTGTTTCAACAGTAAGCGGCCGGGCCATTGCAAAATGCTGCTATGAAACACTGATTCAGGATGGATATGCGGCTAAACTGGCATGTGAAAGACATTTGTGCGTTCCCGCCTTGGAAAATATCATCGAATGTAATATTCTAATGAGCGGGCTGGGATTTGAGAATGTAGGATGTTCGATTGCCCACGCGATAGGAAATGCCATCACCGTGCTTCCGGAGGGAGAAAACCTGATGCATGGAGAACGTGTAGGATTCGGTGTAATATGCCAGTTGGCTGCCGAGCATTATGACACTAAAACGCTGGAAGAAGTTCTTAACTTTTGCATTATGATTGGAATACCAGTCTGCTTTGAGGATATGTCAATTGAACTTACGGAAGAAAATTTACAGCAGATTGCAGAAGAGTCTCTGGAAGCAGACTCATGGCAGGCATGCAGCAGGACATGCCAAAAAGAGGATATTGTTCAAATAATGAAGATTGCGGATGCATTTGGGTGCGATTATAAAAAGAAGCACGCCGTAAAATGAAATTGAAGAGAGCAAAAAGCAGCAGGTCTGCCTGGCATGCAGTATTTTAAAAACTCACTGCGGTTAACGATTCCGGTATTCATAAGGCGTACAGCCCATATGTCTCCGGAAGACTTTCCCAAAATAACTGCTGGAAGCAAAGCCACATCTGAGCGCAATATCTGTTATATTGTCTGAGGTATTGCGCAGCAGGCCGCATGCTGTTTGAACTCTGTATTCTCCCAAGTAAACAAACGGGGATGTATGGAGGCCTTCTTGAAAACAGCGCAGTGCCTCACGCTCACTAATGTTCGCCGCATTAGCGATGTCTTTTAATGTAAGATCGTGCATGTAATGCTCCTGTATATACAGGAGCATTTTTTTTAGCCGGTTTTCCCGGAGTGAGGAGGATGCAGGAACCGGATCGGGCGGTATATTACTAATCTCCGCTATGTGCAGCCAGATGTCGGACATGAGATTTCTGGATTTCATATCATATCCAAAGGGCCTGATCTGATTCAATTCGGATAGCTCGAGCAGCTGTTCCAGAATCTTTTTCCGGGCAGGATCAGACTGGGACAACAAAAGGGAAGATGCGGCATTCGCCTGGAGCAGAGGGCTGACATACTTTTTATCGAGATAACTTCCTTCTTCTGCAAGAAAATTTTTACGAAACATAAATACTTTATAAAAGATTTCTGAATCGGGTTCAGAGGAAAGAACCTGGTGCAATACGTTGCTGTTTGTGAAAAGGCCGTTTTTTTCTTCGATCCGCAGACTCACCTGCGGAGTATGATAAGTCACGGCTCCCTTTTGGACATAAATCAACTCCAGTTCCTCGTGCCAGTGCCACGGAGCGATCATGGATTTTCCGCGCTGCGGATAGACATGTCTGATAATAAAAGGGTATTCTGGCCTCATTTCAAATATCTTTTCTTGTTTATTCGAAGCGAACATTAAGTCTTCAGGAAACATCCGGTTTCTCCTTATGGTTTAATCCCGGCAGCCGCTTTACAGTGACGGGTTTAAGAGTGCATCTTTCATTATGGCGATATTTTACCATAAAACAGTCGTTAAGGAAATATATTTTATGCGTTATGTGCGGTAAAATTATAATAGAAGCAGAGCAAAGCCGGACCTGAATGTGAGAGGAGGTACTGATATGCAGAATACAATATTTGAAATGCTGAGGTATATTGAGCAGAACAGCGGAAATGAGTTTTGCGAACAGCTGCCTCAACTGACGGAAGAAGAGGCTGTGAGAATATATGAGGAAGATTTTAAACAGAGAATTTTCCTTCCGAAGAAGGCTTAGAAGAGGTTAATTGTGGAAGAATACAGGGACGATTAAGAGAAAAAGTAAATTTTGGACAGGAATATTTCCAGGGCCTTACAGCGTTTTTTATGAACTACGTGGTGTAAGGCCTTTTTTGCTTTAATTACATACGGCAGAGCACCCATGCATCGGACAATTTCATCAAAAATGTTTGTTATCACAATCTTCCCGAACATTCCTTCTGAAAATGGAGGAATCCCTACAAAAACGAGGTTTCTGAGGCTGGCAATTCAAAAAATCCATTGCTATAATATACCCATAAACAACAGAAATCTGGCGCGCAAAAGATTTCCCAAAAAACTTTCAGGAGGTATTTAATATGAGTTTTGAATTCAGAAAAGAATATATAAAAGACTATGTTGCTCCTTACGGGCAGGAAATCATGCATGGCAAGATTGCTCTGGAAGAACACTACGAGTCCCCTCAGTGGGAAGCCACAGGCGATCCGCAAAATGAGACCGCCAGAAATAAAGAGGATTATTTCGAGGCCGTTAAGGCAAGATTACACTCTGCAGATATCCGCATTGCGGATATGGACCGTAACGGAGTTGAAATGTTTATCATGTCCCTGACACAGCCAGGTATCCAGGAAGTCCTGGATACAAAAGAAGCGGTAAAACGCGCCCATGAGATGAATATCTGGATTTATGAAAATTACATACAGAAATATCCCAAACGTTTTAACGCTTTTGCAGCAGTAGCAATGCAGGATCCCGAAGCTGCCTGCAAAGAGCTGGAATTCTGTGTTAAAGAACTGGGATTCGTGGGGGCACTGATTAACGGCTATACTATGAAGAATGACAAGAATAACGTAGAATATCTGGATGAAAAACAGAATTTTGTTTTCTGGAAGAAACTTGTGGAACTGGATGTTCCGCTCTATCTGCATCCCCGTGATCCGGTACCGAACCAGCAGCGGGCATACCAGGGCTATGAGGGACTGTTAGGCTCAGCATGGGGATTCGGCGCCGAGACGGCCCTCCACGCGATCCGCTTGTTATGCAGCGGTATCTTTGATGAGCTTCCAACGGCAAAACTGATTCTGGGACATCTGGGTGAGGGACTTCCATTCGGGCTTCCGCGTCTCCAGCACCGCCTGAATAATCAGAAAGCCTGCGGCGCCCATAAAAAGCCGTTAACCGAATACATGGAAAAGAACGTTTATATGACAACAAGCGGCCATTTCCACACACGAGCATTTATTGATACCCTGATGGAATGCGACAACACGCATGTTATGTTCTCCTCAGATACTCCGTATGAGAGTCTTGATGAGGCTGCCACCTGGTTTGACAACGTACCGCTCAGCTATGCAGACAGGATTCGGATTGGAAGGACAAATGCCGCTGAACTTCTTAAATTAGATATCTGATCGTTGTGCCGTCCGCCTGTAATCAGTTATCCGGCAGAAAAAGCCGGCTAACTGAGGCAGAGGCTGGATGTGTAAAATTCAAGATAGGAGGGATATCTTGAAGATCTTAAAAACGGTGGAAAAGTTTCCTGGGGGACTCATGGTCGGTCCCCTGCTGATCGCAGCGGTCATACATACATGGGCCCCGGGAATCGTTGAAATCGGGGGACCAACCACGGCGCTTTTCTCATCAGCCGGGACCATGTGTCTTGCCGGGCTGCTGCTCTTTATCATAGGGAGCCAGCTACCCGTCCGGCAGGTCGGAGCGGTTTTAAAGCGCCATGGCACTCTGCTGGTTATAAAGCTGGCGGCTGCGTTTGCCGTGGGCATGCTGCTGATGCACAACTTTGGGGCTAAAGGATTTTTTGGCATATCAACCATGGCCTTTGTATCCGTGCTTTCCAGTAATAATCCCGGAGTATTTCTTGCACTCACGAAAATTTATGGAGATGAAATTGATCATGCGGCCTTCGGACTCTGGAATGTGGCCTGTATGCCCACCATTCCCCTGCTGATTCTGGGAGCAGCCAGCGGTGCAGCCTTTGATTATATGGCGCTCATAGCACTTTTGTACCGTTTCTCCTGGGAATTCTGCTTGGGAATTTAGATGCAGATATCCGAAAACTTATGGCGCCCGGATCCATGATTATGCTTCCATTTTTAGGCTTCTGCTTTGGAATATCTGTAGACCTTGTAACCGCATTCCGGTCGGGCCTGCAGGGGCTGGTTCTGACTCTTATATTTTACATCATAAGCGTAATTCCGTCATTTTTCACAGACCGGTGGATTTTACGCCGTCCGGGGTATGGTTCTATAGCAACCTGCTGCGTAGCAGGGCTTGCAATCGGTGCTCCTGCGCAGATCGCTCAGGCAGTTCCCGAACATGCGCCTTATCTGCAGACGGCAACCGCGCAGATTGCGCTGGTTATGATACTTACTACGGTTATTACACCCTTCTTGACCAGATTTGCCGCCGGCAGATTTGGCACTGCCTCATCCGGTGCAAAATCCCACCGTGCGGTAAAGAACGCACCCTCAATTTCCTAAGCGCGCGTCACTGTTTACGGGTGAGACTGTAAACAGTGACAAACGCACCCCATTTACAAACGGCTTGACTGGATTTATAATATATATAAATCAATCTGCCAAGGAGGGGTATCAATGAAAGAGTGTGGAGACCGCAGAAAAAGACGCAGCCGCCAGTATCTGGTTGAGGCTCTAATTCATCTGATGAACCAGAAAACAATAGATGAGATTACCGTCCATGACCTGGTAGAAGAGGCACAGGTTGCCAGAAGTACATTTTATTCGCAATTTGAAGATAAACAGGATTTTTTAGACACGATAGTGGAGGAGATGTTTTATCAGCTACGGAAAGAAACAAAGCCGGATTCCTATGCCAGGGAGTCCGGCTTAAATTCCCAAAAAAGCTGTAAATACTATGTAAAGCACTTTGAATATATTGCAAAAAACGCAGACTTTTTTAGGGTAATGCTTGGAAGTAACGGTCTTTCTTCCTTCCGCCAGAAGATGGAGGAAAGCGCCCGGATTACCTATACTGAGATCCTGAGCAGGTTCAGCGACGATAGTCTGTCCATTCCTAAAGAATACCTTATCCAGTACATTATTTCAGCCCATATCGGAATCACAGGCAAATGGCTGGAAGACGGTATGAAGTATAGCCCCTCTTATCTTGCAGAGCTGTTGACACATCTTACATTTCAAGGAGTGTTCCATGGACTGGAACTGGATAAGATTATCGAACTTCCTAAATGAGATTAATGGGGCGCAAGCCCCATTTTTCCTTCCCGGAAAATACGCGCATCCATCCATTTTAAGTCCTTGCTGACGGCACATTGGAATTCCATGTGGTCAAGCACATCCTTTTGTAAGTCTATTCCGGGAGCGATTTCAGTAAGTATAATTCCGTCTGCTGTCATCTCAAACACGGCACGCTCCGTGATATAGAGAATCTCCTGCCCTGATCTGCGCGCCCGCCCACTGCTGAAAGTGACCTGCACTAGTTCATTTACAAATTTGTTAATCTCGCCTTCCCTGACTATAACAAGCTTTCCGTCTACTGCCTTTACCTCCAGATTTTTTGCTGTAAAGGTACCGCAGAACACCACTTTTTTCGCGTTCTGGCTGATATCGATAAAGCCGCCGCAGCCCGCAATTCTGGAACCAAATCTACTGACATTAATATTTCCCAGTCTGTCACATTGGGCCAGCCCCAAAAACGCTTCATCCAGCCCGCCGCCGTCATAGAAATCAAACATAGATGCCTGATCCATTATACATTCCGGGGCCGCCGCAGCGCCGAAGTCCATGCCGGATAAGACCATGCCGCCGGTCACCCCGCCCTCAATTGTGAAAGTCACAGTCTCTCCAATCCTTTCTTCATAAGCGACCGCGGCTACAATCTCCGACAGGCCGATGCCCAGGTTCACAATGGTTCCATCCGTCAGCTCCAGGACGCACCGCCGTCCGATCAGTTTGCGGATGTCCATTTTAAGCGGCTTGGATCTCCTGGACAGCGCAGAAGTTTCTGATAAAGCCGGATCAAACTGTGTCCCAAAGGTCTGCATATGGTATTTCCTGTCAGATACCGGAACCACTACATCGACCAATGCGCCGGGAATTCTCACATAACGGGGATCCAGTGTCCCTGCTTTGACTACATTTTCCACTTGGACGATAACCATTCCGCTGCAGTTTTTCACCGCTTCTGCAATTGCAAGAACACCCAGATTAGTACATTCTTTTTCCATAGAAATATTTCCGCGCTCATCTGCAAAGGTTCCCCGGATAAAGGCGTAGTCCAGGGGAAGCTGGTCATAGTTTAAGTATTCGTTTCCGTTAATTTCTATCAGGCTCACCATTTCTTTTGTGGTGACTGTATTCAGTTTTCCTCCGTCCAGCCTTGGATCCACAAAGGTATCAAGACCTACATGGGAAATGGTGGGCCTGCCCGCTGCAATATCCCTGTACATTTGGGATATGACGCCCTGGGGCAGGTTATAGGCCTCCATCTTATTTTCCAGAGCCAGTTTCTGCAATCTGCCCGACAGGTTCCAGTGACCGCCGATGGTTCTGGAGAGCAGCCCTTCTTCCCCTAGATGATTGAGCCCCCGCTCATCGCCGTCTCCCTGACCTGCGGCATAAATCAGAGTCAGATCCCGTGGGCTTCCCGTTTCTCTGTAACGATTCTGCAGTTCCAGAAGCAGCTCTTCCGCAAGGGCAGCGCCTACAAACCCTTCCGTACATAATGTCCGATTAGACTCCACCAGCTTTACAGCCTCTTTTGCAGTCATGATTCTTATACTCATCTCTTATCCCCGCATTCCATTTACCGGTTGAATCTATAAATAACCTGAGGCGTTATCCAGTTCCAGCGTTTTTTGAGCATTAGACTTAATTTTTTCTATGAGCGGCTTCAGCCGTTTCAGGCTTTTTTTGTTATACCAGATGAAAATATCCCGCTCTGTATATCTGCCGGTTACTTTAATACTCTTTCTTTTTGAAAAATAATCCTTGCCTCTTTCGGTTCCGATTCCAAAAGAACTTATAAAAACAGGCCAGGGAAGTTTATCCCTTTCTGCAAAATATGTCATATTGTCCAGTGCAATTTCATTCACAAAGTCACAGCGGTTATCGCGCTTTATCTCATCTATCCAGGCTGCAAATCCCAGCGGATTCACATGTCCTAGCATCGACAGTCCGTTCAGATCCTTTACATTTACCTCGTTTAATCTTACCAGCGGATCATCTTTCAATACGGAAAGAATTAGGTGCTGGTGATAAAGCAGTTCTTTTTCTGAATACTTATGTGCGGCATTTTTTAAGTACCTGTCATCTGCGATTATAATATCTGCAACACCGGACGAAGCAATTCTGACGAGATCCTGGTTGGAGACAAGCAGACAGTTCAGACGGAAACCTTCCATGGTAAAACATTCTTCGGTCAGCAGGTTTCCCGCCACACCGCCTATGCGGTACAGGTTCACCGATTGGGAATCCTCGTGTACACTAAAGTATTCCTCCGCACGCTCAATGGCGTCTGTGACGATCTGGGCATAGTTTAGCAGAACCTTGCCATTCTCTGTTAATCTGAGATTCCGGCCCTCTCGTATGAACAGCGGTCTTGCAACCTCTTCCTCCAGCTTCCTTAAGGATGTGCTTAAGGCTGGCTGTGTGATGTAGAGCACTTCAGCCGCTTTGGTGATGTTGCCGCATTCCGCAATCGTCTTAAAATGGTACAATTGGTTGCTGTTCATTCTATTTCCCCCTCGTCCTTTGTATCTGGTGATTTTGTTCCCTGCGAATTAAATATCGTACATGGTGTGTGTTTCTTAAGAACTTAGAATCGTATACTGCTGCTATTTCTTACGAATTTAGGATAGCATACCAGAACTGTTTTTTCCAGAGTGATCATTGCGGTGCAGATGGGGAACGTTCCCAGATCAGTGTTCAGGGGACGGCCCGGCAGCAGCGGTCAGAATAGGAGATTCCCAGCAATTCCTCATAGACTGGCGCTTTGCGGGCAGAACTGCAGATACGCTGCAGTAAAAAAGGTATAAATTTTAGTTATGCTTCCATAAAATTTATGAACTATTGATTTTGGTTATGAAACGATAAAATATGTAAAGTGTTCATTTGTCTGTGTGGATGATACTATTTAATCAACAAACAAATTCAATTTTAAAGGAGGACAAATTTTATGCAGCCAATTAAAAGTTTCCGGGAATATGTGGAAAAGCTGAGGGAGTGTGGGGAAATTGTTACAGTAGAGCAGGAAGTGGACTGGAATATGGAAATGAGCGCTATTACCAGATATGCCTATGACCTGCCGTCACCGGCTCCTCTTTTTAAGAATATTAAGGAATGCACACCAGGATTTGAGGTACTGGGAGCGCCGGTGGGGTTGAGCCCTGATAAGGAACATCCATTTAAACGTGTGGCACTTTCTCTTGGATTGCCTGCTGATACTTCTGGCCCTGCACTTGTTGAAAAATGGTCACAACTTCCGGATGTAGAGCCCATTGCCCCGCGTCTTGTTGAAACAGGCGCATGTAAGCAAAACAAGCTGTTTGGCGAAGAGATTGACCTGACAAAGCTTCCGGTGCCTCACATTCATTATGGAGACGGAGGGCGTTACATCAATACTTATGGAATTTTCATTGCTCAGACACCAGATGGCTCATGGGTTAACTGGGCTATATCACGTGCAATGCTTGACGGACCGCAGACCATTGCCGGTGTGGTAATTCCGACACAGGATTTTGGTAAGATTTATGCCGAGTGGAAAAAGATTGGCAAGGAAATGCCATATGCACTTTGTCTGGGCGTAGATCCTGCCATTGCTATGATCGCAGGATATCCGCTTCCTTCCGGAGTGAATGAGGGTGAAATGATCGGCGGCTGGTATGGTGAAGCTGTTGATGTGGTCAAGTGTGAGACAAATGATTTACTTGTACCTGCTTCTTCTGAGATTATAATTGAAGGCTTTGCATCTCTGGATGAGATGGTTCCGGAAGGCCCGATGGGTGAGTATGGCGGATATGTATGGTCAGGCCGCAGCAAGACAGTTCCGTGCTTTAAGGCGTCCGCTATGACATACCGGGATAATCCGATTATGCCGCTGTGTGTGGCAGGCGTTCCTACTGAAGAAAATCACACCAACTGGGGAATCAGTATTGCGGCAAGCATTCAGAATGTACTGCAGAAACAGGGATTCCCGATAAAGGAATGCTTCATTCCTATGGAGACCGCAACCCACTGGTTCGTTGTTTCCGTAGACAGAAACCGACAGACAGAAGACGATGAGCAGCTGGCTCTGGAGATCGGAAAGGCTGTATTTGCATCAAAAGGTGGGTCCTATATGCCAAAGGTCGTGGTTGTGGATGACGACATTGATCCAAGTGATCTGAAACAGCTTGTATGGGCAATAGCTACCAGACATCATCCGGACAGAAGGATTGTGATACCGGATCAGTACATCTTCCCGCTTGTTGCATATTTAAGTGCGGATGAGAAGAGCAAATCCGTTTCTACCCGGGTTATTTATAACTGCCTGACACCTTTCCACAAGTGGCCGAAAGAGCAGCAGCCTGTAGAAGCATCCTTCAGAGGATATCCAGAGGAACTGCAGAAGCATGTACTTGAGAACTGGAAAAAATATGGATTTTAAGATTATAAAGGGATAAAAATTTTAAGAGACCGCGGGGAATATTGCAGGCTTAGGTTATAAAAGCCTGCCGTATACTCCGCAGAAAAAAGAGGAAAGAAATCAATACTTATTTAGGAGGGTAATCATGAAATTTATAGAAGAAGGGCCTGGACTAAGGGCGGGCCTTAAAGATTTGCCGAAAAGTTTAAATGCGGGCACAATTGGCAGCGGACTGATTGCGTCCATTTTCGGGTGTACAGGACCTGCAATGGTTGTTATCAGCGCAGCAACTACTGTTGGCTTCTCTGCCAGGGACACGGCAAGCTGGCTGTTTGGCATCTATGTGTTCGGCGGATTGATCGGCTGTTTTTTGTCGCTGTATTATAAAATGCCGATCTGCGGCGCCTATGCAATTTCGGCGGCGACATTGATGGCTACGGCTCTTGCAGGATATACGTTCCCGCAGGCTGCAGGGGCGTTCATTCTGGCTGGTATCATCGTTTTAATATTGGGTCTGACTGGCCTGGTCGGGAAGATTATTAAAATATTGCCGATGGAAATCGTAATGGCGATGGTGGCAGGGTGTATGCTGAAGTTTGGCGTGAATATCGTTACATATACACAGTCAGATACGTTAATATGCGGTCTGGCAGTGCTGGCATTTTTTATTGTACCATGTTTTATTAAGAAGTTTCCGGGTGTACTGGCAGCATTGATTGTCGGTATTGTTACAGTGGTTGTAACTGGCGGATTCAGCGGCTCTATGAATGAAATCACATATATTGCCCCCCACATTGTAAAACCTTCCTTCGAGCCATCTCTGATCCTGTCATGTGCGGTTCCGATTGCAGCTTTGGTAATCGGTGCGGAAGGGGCACAGGCAATGGGCGTTATGGAGGCAAAGGGCTATAAGGTGCCAGCCAACAGTATGACAATTTTAAGTGGTATCGGAGGAATCTGCACAGGTCTGTTTGGTGGACATAATGCCAATATTGCAGGGCCCATGACGGCAATCTGTGCTTCGGAAGAATCCGGTCCAAAGGAGGGCAGATATGCGGCGTCGGTTGTCAATGGCGCAATCTTTATCGTGTTTGGCGTACTTAGTTCTTTTGCCATGGCATTTATCAATCTGATTCCGTTAAGCCTTGTGTATACGGTTGCAGGCCTTGCCATGATTAATGTCCTGATCGGTGCATTCCGGGATGGCTTTAAAAGCGGGCGGTACAAAACCGGCGCCTTCTTTTCCCTGATCATTGGTGTGTCCGGCGTAAGCATTTTAAATATCGGAAGCGCATTCTGGGCGCTGGTGTTCGGCGTGCTTGTTTCATTGATTTGCGACCGTAAAGACTTTAAAAAGGCAGTGGTGGCAGCATGAGAATAACAGTAGGAGTATGCGGGGCCACAGGTGTGGAGATGAGCTGCTACCTGTTAAAGGCGTTGAAAAGTATAGAAGACTGTGAAGTGCACTTAATTTTGAGTGAGGCGGCAAGGATTACCTGGGAACTGGAGAGCAGCATTCCGATAGAAGAGTTAGTGAAAATAGCAGATCATATTCATGATGAGCATAATATGGCGGCCTGTATATCCAGCGGCTCTTTTGTGACTGACGGCATGATTATCATGCCGTGCAGTATGAAGACGCTTGCCGGAATTGCGGCGGGATATGCGGAGAATCTGATTCTCCGCGCAGCTGATGTCTGTATGAAGGAGGGGCGCAAAGTCGTTCTTGTTCCCAGAGAGATGCCATTGGGCAAGATCCATATCAGAAATCTAAAGGAGGCGGCAGACATGGGGTGTGTGATTGTTCCGCCGCTGCTGACATTTTATAACCGGCCTGGGACGATTGCGGATCAGATAAACCATATTGTTGGAAAAGTGCTGATGCAGTTCGGGATCACCTATGACAAATTCGTGCCGTGGATGGGGGCGGGAGAAGAGTGTTAAAAGAAGAATTATTTGACGGCCTTTCTATTATTTGTGAAGCCATACGGATGGGCAAAGATTATACTTTGGCTGTATATGGCGGGGACACACCGCACGCAGGCAGTGTTGTGATGACGGTTGCCAGGCCGAGCCTTACAGGTGAAGGCATCGGGGTTACTACCTCAGTACTTACTGGGGCAGGACATAAAGATGATATCATCGCCCGGCTGTTTTCGGAAGCGTTGGCGAAGGCCCAAAATTGTACGGTAGTATGTTCGTGCGGAATCCATGTGGAAAAGCTTAGGCCAGAGCAGCTCGAGATCGTCCTTGAGAAGTGCGGAGATCTACTGCAGAGGCTGCTCGGGGAGGAAAGCGAATAGATATCTTTAGCTAAGTACCGGGAGAGAAAGGCGGAAGGGTGTGAAAGTAATGCAGGTCACACCCTGTTATAGAGAATCATAAAAAATGGGGAAAAAGCTCCAATCAAATATTTTAATTCTGTATGTTTTCCCGACACTCCCAGACAAATCTCCCGAAAGTGCAGGATTTCATACAAATTTGCAGATTTTAATGTTGGAAATCCTAGAAATCCTCTGCTATAATGTGATCATAAGAACCACGGCATTATTCTTTGTTCGCCTCATGATAAGTTGACTCGAAATACTGAAAGAGCAGATTCAAAGGCTCTGTAATAGGTACATTTTTGGGTCGCACCAGACAGATCTTTGATGTGACAGGCTTCTTAAAGTGTGTAACCCTGATATTGGGAAACATTGAGGTGGATACTAAATTGCCGGGAATAACAGCAACGCCAAAATTTGCATTTACCATGGACAGAATCTGCTCATGATGTTTAAAAATATAAGAGAACTTTGGATACAGTCCTCTTTCGTGGAAAAGATGTTTAATGGTTCTGTGAAGTGAGGAGGATTTGTCAAAGCATATAATTGGATAATCGGCGAGTTCCTCCAGCGTGACATATTCTTTATTCAGTTCTTCCATCTGGTCGGGATATATAATCACCAACGGTTCCTCCATGTATGTAATATATTCATATTTGGACAAATCCAGTGAATCCATGCGGATGATAGCGGCATCGATCTGTCTGAACTGGAGCATATTTACCAGTTCTTCCTGCTCTCTTTCGAGCAGGTTCACATAGCTGTTGGAAGAAGCAATTAACTTTTGAAATAAAACAATATCATCGTTTAGATTATACTCATTGATAATGGGCAGCACACCTAAAACCAATGGGCTTTTGTAGGAATCACCATTCATTTGGTTTAAGTCGGACATCATAGCGGCATAATCTTTGGAAAACTTGTTTGCATAGACTAAAAAACGCTCACCTTCAGCAGTTAAAGTATTTTCTTTCGCTTCTCTGTTAAAAAGAGTATGTCCAAGTTCAAGTTCTAGTGCTTTAATTTGTTTGGATAAAGAAGATTGAGATATGTACAGTTCATCACTTGCCTGTGTAAAGGTTTTGTATTTTACAACCGCTAAAAAATACATTATCTGCGAAAGGGTCATAGACCGTACCTCCGTGATTCATGCGTGATAAGTTTCCTGTGTATACTAAATTATATGATGTGATATTCCTAAATAATACTTAAGCAAATAGAATAAAATCAGACAGTAGAAAGTTCTTCATATATTAAGTATTATATAAAAGTGCCATTATGCATGCAATTCGATTATGGAATAATACTATGTACAAATGAGAATTGCGCCGAATGCATGGAAAAATATATAATAATTAATAGAGCTCTTGCTGTTTATTAAACAAAATGCACAATGAAATGTGGACGGGCCGTTATATATGCGCAGGGTCTTGAACCGTGCCTATTTTTAGATAAACCGGCAGGTTCATACAGGATAGATTATTATAGAATATGTAATAGGCCGGAACTTAAAGTAAAGTCTCCGACCTATTTCTATCAAGCCATATATTTAACTTGGAAGTATGAAACATGCCTGCCTAAGCAGTGAGTGAGGATTGGGCTGTTTTGCCTGTGGATCAGATAGGGCGTGGTATGGAATACTCCTTATAAATCATACGTTACTGTTCACACCCTGTGGGCTTGCACAGTAACGGCACCTACCCTGAGACCATCACATCATCGGCTCCGATGTCGTGCAGCGGGGTGCATGGCACGGTCTGAACAGTAACAATCATTCTATTATGGAATGATTTTTATTATAAATTGAATTGATCTATCAGATAAAATGTACTAAAATAAAATTACCAACAAGGTGACCGAAGTAAGCAGAGTATTATATAATGTTTACTATATAATAAGAAGTTATACTTTGCGAGCGTTGTTACATTTTAACAAGAATATCACACTCGAAAAGGCGTGATGTCCTAATTTTAAACAAATTTCTTCGATATGAAGTGAGCATAATTTACTATTTACTGCATATTGAAAATGTTAGAATATGATCATATTAATATAGACGTCTAAAAAGTATAAAATGGGAGAGGGTGAGGAATCTTATATTTGAAAGATAACTGCATATAGGCTTTAGAAAGGGACGAGAAAAATGAAAGACAATAAGAGCGGGAAGTTAGCAGCTATCTATATTCTTTATATTATAGTGGCCGGAATGATCGGTATCCTATGTGGAACCGGATACAAGGCCATGATTGGGCTGCTTCTGGGATCCGCAGCCGCCTTCGCTAATTACTTCTTATTAAAATTGGCGGTAGGCCGGCTGCTGGGTGTCAGGAATATTTTTGTTGTCCAGATATTTCTTTTCCGTTACCTGCTTTATATCGCAGCCGCGTACGTGTCCATGAGGGCCGGGAGGGCGGCAGTGCTGATGTATGCAGCAGGAATCTTAGGCTTATCGCTGGCTATTTTCATCGTATATGGAATAGGAGGAGTAAAAAAACAATGATAAACGTGGAAGAACTCGGCGCCCGGATTATATTGGGCTTCGGAGAGGGAAAGCTGTTTATCACAGAGAGTACATTGTTTGGACTCGTGATCGCCNCGGCGGTGCTGATGTATGCAGCAGGAATCTTAGGCTTATCGCTGGCTATTTTCATCGTATATGGAATAGGAGGAGTAAAAAAACAATGATAAACGTGGAAGAACTCGGCGCCCGGATTATATTGGGCTTCGGAGAGGGAAAGCTGTTTATCACAGAGAGTACATTGTTTGGACTCGTGATCGCCGTGATACTGGCGGTGCTGGGGATCTGGCTCGGAAGCGGGCTGAAGACGGTGCCGAAAGGGAAACAGATATTGGCGGAATTCATCGTGGGCTGGGTGTATAAGTTTACGGAGAACAACATGGGGAAGGAGAACAAGTCCTATGCGCCCTATGTGGGGAGTATCCTTGGGTTCGTATTCTGTGCGAGCTGCCTTGGGATGTTCGGAATCCGCCCGATTACGGCGGACTTAAATGTGGCGTTTGCACTGTCAGGACTGACGTTCCTGATGATCCTGTGTAACTCCATCCGGGTGCATGGAGTAAAGGGGAAACTCAAAGAAATGTGTGACCCGTATCCGTTCATGTTCCCGCTGAAGATCCTGGAGGAGTGTACATTACCGATCTCCCTGGGGCTCCGGCTTTTCGGAAATATTCTGGGCGGGTATATTGTCATCGAACTGTGGATGCACCTGATGACGTTTTTGAGCAACATGATCACGACGGTGCCATTTCTGCGTGCGGTTACAGTACTGCCGCTGAATGCGATCTTTGATATCGGGGAACCGTTAATCCAAACGTACATATTTACCACGCTGACCGTGATAAACCTCGGTGCAGCAGTCAAAATAATGTCTGTGGGACACAGCGAGTAACAGGCCCGGCTGCAGAGTGCGGCATAGAAGGGCATACAGGGCACCTGCGGAAGAAAAGGGCAGGGAGCAGAGAAAGAAAAAAATAATAGGAATTGATTACAGGAGGAAATAGATATGGGAATGGTTGCACTGGGAATCGGGATGTGTATGGGATTAGCAGCACT